>JBJKPH010000475.1:0-7785 GCA_046706585.1 Bacteroidales bacterium
GACCATACCTTCTCTGGAAGAACCCTTTTTCATCTGTTTCCAGAGTATCACCATTGATCGTCAGTGAGCCGATTCCCGAATCATCCGTCAGCCTGCCAATTAGATAAATATTTTGTGTTGTAACACTGGCCGTAAACAAAGAGTCGACCTGCGGAGAGATAAAGGTAATTCCTGGTGGCAATGAATCGATGCGATTCATTGCATCTTGTCTGTTTTCACCTTCTCTCAGCATATCGGGTTTCCTGATAATCACGGTTGTAACCCGGCTTTCCCCTGAAGCCTGGCAAAACAAAGCAGTATCAACTGATCCGAAGATTGTTAATAACAGGAAAACTTTTATAAGACTGAGATATTTCATTTCTTAACCTGTATCCAGGACAAATCTTATTACAAACCCCACATTGAAACCATCAAGGCCCTCATCAAGATCATCAGTGGGAACAAGATCGAACCATGGTGATAAAAGGTATTCAAGTTCAACCCCAAAGTACAGAAAACTTGCTGCTCTGATGTTAAAACCTGCTCCAACAGTGCCAAACACTGTATATTTAAAATAGCTCTCCGTATTATAATCAGGATTATACCTGTAGTTTATCTTCGCCTGCCCTATATATAGGAAAGGGTATAATGAGTACCTGTTATCTTTCAGCAGGTCATACTCAATTATCGCTCCACCTGAATAGCCCCAGTAAAATCCTGTATCGGGATATGTAACAAGTTGGGAGACATAATTTATGTCCTCCCTGAAGGTTTTATAGATATCTCCCCTGAAGCCCAGTCCTAATTGTTTAAATCTGACCGTTCCCTTCAGGCCAAATCCAGCCGACCATGAATCGAGCAGTCCCTTTGATCCGATGCCGGTATTCAGACCGATCATTAGTTTTCGCCTTGTTGACAATTCTTCCTTTTCTGATCCCAACAGGTCAGCTGTTACCCTGAACCTGACGTTTACACTTACCAGTTCATCCAGATCACTGAAGACATCCCAGGTTATACACCTGTTGTCCCCGGGGCCTGTAACTATCCCCACATCACCGCTTACACTTCTCAGGTGCTGACCATAGGTGGCACCACCGTCGGTTGACATAAAAACCTTAACCAGGACGGTCTGATCCTGGCTAATTCCAAAAAGGTCGTAGAAAATATTTATTTTCTCTCCCGTAATCTCCGGATGCACATTATCAATTCTCTGTGCCGCACAAATTACCGGTAGAAACAGCAGAAATGCAGGCAATATTACCTTAACAGGGTACTTGTTATTCATCTGTCACCAGCCTGTCTGAATTTCAGGCTCTTAAGTGTTTCATAAAGTTATGAAATTGTTTCCAGATTTCACTGCCTTTTATGTCTGAGCTGAAGGATAATAATTGCAATCCGGGCACACAGGAATACAAATGCACCTATTATCATATTTAGCAGTGCCATCTTGAGGCCTTCGGCAAGGTACTCCGGCGCCAGCTGTCCATGGACGCCTATATTGTCGAAAGCGGTAATCAACCCGATGGTATGACCCAGGATTGCCCATGCAGCAACAATCCATCCTATAGATGTGATAAGGGCTGTCAGTTTTTCAGCCTTTTCGGGTTTAAACAGCGCCACAATGAAAATACCCAGAACAACAAAGAGAATAATCACCATGGGATAAGTGAAAAATGGACCACCATCATTCAGTTTACTTACTATAGCATTCATTGTTCAATAATTTGGTTAATACTGGTCCAAATATATTCCCTGATAATATGTGATAAAAATATTTGCGACGAACACACAATTGCTGTAGCCGGAAAGCAATATTAAGCTATTTTACAATGAAAGGGGTTGTTTTAAGTAATATAAAGCGATTAACCGGTTATTCGTCGATATATCTGTGAAGAAAGGGAGATATTGAGTAATATTGTAACAGGTCAGGGTGGTAATTCTGCTGATCTCTATAGATTTAAGAAATTTGTAACCTGTGTATCCGTGAAATTTCCAGGAATTAAGATATTAGGTACGATTGTATCCCATTTTGTATTCTGGTTTATCGTCTGGCTATTCTATCGGTATTTTTTTAGCTATAATTCAGGCAATCCTGCATATGTCACATGGTTCTCAACCTTGCTTTTACCACTTACGATAGGTGTGACCTACTTCATGGTCTACAATCTTATTCCACGATACCTTCTGAAAAAAGAGTACTATAAATTCGGACTTTACAGTTTCTATCTCTTCGTTTTTACATCCTATTTCATAGCCCTGATTATTTATGGATGCCTGGTCTTCATCCTTGACATGGAAATCGACAGGATGCCCCCGATGAGTAAGAATTTTCTCTTCATCCTGATCCTGATATTTATGGTTGTTGGAATGGTAAGCACTATTACAATACTCAGTCATAACTCGCATATTATTTCCAGGAACAAGGAACTTCAGAATAAGATTCTTGCCGCGCAGCTGGAATTAAAAGAACAGGAACTTCAGTATCTTAAAAGCCAGATACATCCACATTTTCTTTTTAATACCCTTAACACAATATACGGCCTTGCAATAGCACAATCAAAACAAACCCCTGAGTTGATACTAAGGCTCTCTAACCTGCTTGATTATATACTGTACCAGGTCAACAAACCAAGAGTCAGACTCTGTGAAGAAGTACAGCATATAACAGAATACCTCGAACTTGAAAAGGTAAGATTCAACGACACACTGAAAGTCTCGTTCAAAAAAGATCATATCAGTGAAGATATTGAGATTGCACCGATGCTTCTTATCCCCCTGGTCGAGAATGCTTTCAAGCACGGATCACCTGTCAAAGGGATACTAACCGTAGATATGATCTTAGGTATTGAGGACCACAAGCTCACATATACAGTGAGAAACAGCTACAGGGGAACAGAGAATTCAACCGGGGGCTTGGGGCTGGAGAATATACACAAACGTCTTGATCTGCATTACCCTGGTAATTATTTACTTGTTATAGATCCCGGTATGGATATTTTCTCCGTAACTTTGACCATCAATGACCTTTTACAAACAAGCAATGCCTGATATTATTAAATGTATAATAGTTGATGATGAGCCTGTTGCAAGGGATACACTTGAAACACTGCTTTCCGGAATCGAATTCATAAAAGTGGTTTCGAAATGCAGAAGTGCTATTGAAGCTTTTAATATTCTGAACAGGGAGGAAGTTGATTTGGTATTCCTTGACATAAATATGCCAGAGGTATCCGGACTCTCTTTTGCAAAATCGGTAAACAGGGATATTAAGATAATATTTACAACCGCTTACCGGGAATATGCCGTTGAAGGATTCGATCTCCAGGCGGTCGATTATCTGCTTAAACCGGTTTCCCTTGAAAGGTTGCTTCAGTCTATTAATAAATTTGTAGATATGAAGCCTGATCTGAATACCGAAATTCAACCCGGAAATTATCAAAAAAAAGAGGATCACGTCTACCTGCGATCAGAACGTAAAATGGTCAAAATTGTTTTTAATGAGGTTATGTTTATTGAAAGTACCGGAGATTATATAAAGGTTATTCTTGATAAAGGAAGCATCATTACCCGGGAAACCATTACAAATATCGAAGGGAGGTTACCCAGGGGGGATTTTATTCGTACTCACAGGTCGTTTATAGTCTCCCGTACAAAGATCGATTCATTTACAAACGAATATATTGAAATAGGAAAAAGGCAGATCCCGATAAGCCGAAGCTACAGGGAAGAAGTATTAAAGGAACTGGGAAATCGTAAATGAATCCCTGTACCTTGATTAATGACCTCTCTTTATTTCATTTCTCACTCCCGATTTATTTGTCATTTATTCAACATTCAACTAACTTGGTGTACATAACCAGGTGAACCTGCCCTTATGAAGAACCAAGCTGTTATCCGGCACCTGCTGATGGCATTTTTCATTCTTACATTATCGGGTGAGTGCAGTGCCCAGAGACGCTGGCGGCCCTATATGAATGCCGGTTATATAACAAACCTCAAAAAAGGAACCGATTCAAAAAGAGCCGATAGCGGTGGATCTGTGAGGATCGGCCTCCTGCACAGGGGACTGTTCGGGAATGGCCGCATGGGAATATATGCAGGGTATACATGGTATAGGGAATATAATCTTGACAATGTTGATTATGACGACAGTGGATTTGCATTTATTGGCGGTGTCGATTATAAACTGCTTAGAATAAATGATTTCCAGTTGTACATCAAGGGTGGTTTGGGACCTGCAAAATATATCTCGACATATCCCACATATAAGGAGACTGAAATATCAATAAAACCGGAACTGGGTCTACTGTTCTGCTACAGGTATATAAACTTCTATGCAGGATGGCAACCATCAGACGCTCAACAGATCAATATCGGTATCGGGCTGATCCTTTATAAAAATACAAGATCTGCCGAACCCAACAGTTAACAGACTGAAACTTACATTCTGATCCACATGGGTACAGGAAAATTCAATTCATTCATTGAAAACCTGAAAAAAAACCATCACTCAAACAGAAACAGAGGAGTTTATGGTTATATGTGGTGGACAGCCGGTAAGATCGTACTGATCTATCTGGTGACATTTGTCCCGCTGATACTGATTGCAAAACACTTTATCAACTTCAATTCGGTCTTTAAATTCATAACCGATAACCTTTCAGATCCTTTTGTACTGGTTGTCTTTACAATATCTGAATCGTTTCTCGGAATGATCCCGCCTGATATTTTTGTAATCTGGTCGGGTAAGTTCGATACTCCCTTCCGGTTGCTTTTCATCCTTGGTATCCTGTCATATACAGGAGGCATTTTTTCGTACTACCTGGGAAGCTGGCTTTCAAAACGTCCGAAGATAAAGGCGTATTCTGAAAGAGCGCTAGACAAGTATATAAAAATGGTGAGAAAGTGGGGAGGCGCATTCATTATAATTGCAGCACTGTTTCCCTATTCACCCTACTCAACTGTAGTGATAGCTGTGAGCCTGCTGAAATATCCGCTCAGGAACTATCTTCTCTTTGGTATCTCAAGAATACTGAGATTCATTATCCAGGGACTCTTCTACCTTAAACTGATGAATATGGACAGCTTCTTCGGCTGAAACATTACCAGCCTATCCTATTGCTAATAATACCCATAAACCATCTAAACCATCCAAACCGATCTAAACAATTTTAAACTTTTCCCCAATTCCCTTGACTTATATAAAAGAATCTTATATATTTGCATATAAAACTTTCTTATATATATAAAATAGTATGATATCAACCAATTTGCTAAAAGGCTCTCTTCAGACAATTGTTCTGAAACTGCTTGATGAAAACGGAAGGATGTACGGGTATGAGATAACTAGAAGAGTGGAGGAACTAACAGAAGGAAAGGTTAAGCTGACGTATGGCGCTCTTTACCCCGTATTGCATAAACTTGAGGCAGAGGGAACGGTGACCACCGAAAGTGAGAATTACAATAACCGGACACGCATTTATTATTCTCTCACCTTATCGGGCCGGTCGGCTGTAAAAGAAAAGATGGAGGAAATGAAGGAATTCCTGGATACAATTGTTAAGATCCTTAATCCCAGCCCCGGACTAAGCTATGTATGAGCTAACCCTGCACCAGACCGACCTGGTCATAAAATACGTGACCGGGCATGAGATAGTCTTCTCTCATCTCAGGGACGACCTGACAGATCATATCTGCTGTGATATAGAAGATGCTATGAAGAAAGGTGCCGGTTTCGATGAAGCATTCAATGCAATAAAACTCAATCTTGGCAGTAATCGTCTCATTGACATACAAAAAGAGACATTGTTTGCTGTCGATAAAAAATACAGAAAGATGAAAAGAATAATGAAGATAAGCGGAGTCGCAGGAACTGTTTTGCTGGGACTCTCAACAGTCCTGAAGATCCAGCACTGGCCATTCGGAGGTATGATGATGTTACTGGGAGCACTTATCCTGATCTTGTTTTTCCTGCCTTCGTCATTGATGGTGCTCTGGAAGGAAACAAAAAGCGGAAAGAGAATTTTCATATTCATCACAGCCTTTCTCTCATCGGTCGCTTTTATGGCCGGAGTTCTGTTTAAGGTACAGCACTGGCCCGCGGCAGGATTACTCCTATCGATTGGGATTCTCTCTGCAGTATTCCTTTTCATCCCTGCCATTACATACAGAATTGTAAGCGGATCTGAAAACAGGCTCCCTGTGTGGCTACCTGTAACCGGTGCCACTGCTATTGCTGTTTATGGTATAGGTTACCTGCTGAAGATAATGCACATGCCGGGAGCAGGATCACTTTTAACCATTGGGCTGGTTCTCTTAGCGATTGTTTTTGTCCCGGCATACTTCTTTAACAGGTGGAGAAAGGATGAGAAAGTGTCGCTTGAGGCTGTTGTTATTATTCTGATCGGTATGTTTTTCATTGTTCCGTCGGCACTGATGGCTCTCAATACTTCTCTGAATTTCAACACCATGTTCCGGGAATCATTTGACATGAATAACCGGAATATCGACTTCAGGAATGCCAGGAACGGAAGGCTGTTAATTGCCGCTCGTGAATCAGGTGCAGAGAAAACATTATTTGTTGACAGTCTGGCCAGGGAGGTGACAGATCAGATTGAAATTATTGAGAACAGTATCATCCCTTCGTTTGATAAATACAGGTCAAATATTGCCCTGGCTTATGGGGGTGATCTGAGTCAGCTTATTGATTATAACCGAACAAGGCCTCTTTATGCTCCAGAGAATAAACTGATCCCTGAACTAAAAGCCAGACTTAAGCTCTTCAGGGAGGAGGTTAATATGCTCCCTGAGAGCCAGGCGAGGCAGGAAGCTGTATCATTGCTTGAACCGGGCATCTATCTGCCGGAAGATATCTTTATAATTGAAGGTTCGATATACCTGGCTCCCATTGCAGCCCTGCAGAGTCTCGAAACTCTTAGGGGAGCAGTGCTCGATGCAGAGGCCCTGGTCTTAAGAGAAATACCCCAAACTATAACGTCTAAATAATAAGAACGATGAAACAAAAGATATATATAATTGGTATGATATCGTTCATAGTAACGATGTCGGGGACACTTTTCAAGATCCTGCACTACCCGGGAGCATCTATCCTGCTAATACTTGGCTTCTTCAGTTTAATGTTCATGTTCCTGCCCATGTCACTGGCATCAATTAACAGGAATGAAAGCAACAAAAGCCTCAAACCCCTTTATGTTATTTCATATGTTATTCTTGTAATACTGTTTACCGGTATGCTGTTCAAGATATTGCACTGGCCGGGGGCAGGGATCCTCCTGTTGATCTGTCTTCCTCTCCCCTACATAGTTTTTCTGCCATGGTTTCTTGTTGTTACCGGGCGAATTGAAAATTTCAGTATAAACAAAACGGTTATTGTTTTGCTTGTACTGACATTCATGTCAATTTTTAATGCCATGCTTGCGTTGAACGTATCAAAAGCAAGTGTTGATTCATCATGGCTTCTGGCTTCGATGTATGACCGTATTGCAATGATGAAGGAAGACCATGAAAACATAAATGACAATGATGATGCTGTTATAACTTCATCCCGTGAGGTTCTGAACCTTATCGGGGAGGCCAGGCAATCACTCCTGAAAGGCATTATGGCTGACAGGGAAGACCTGATCAATGATCCGTTCTCTCTTAAGTGGGGTGATTCCAGAAACCTGGTGAATGAAGTAATGCTCAGGGGAGATAATCAAAGTCTTGGCATGCAGCTTGAAGAAAGTTTACAGAATTTCATTGCAGCAATCGCCGCAACCGGGGATGATTATATTACTGCAGAAACAG
>JBJKPH010000476.1:0-3315 GCA_046706585.1 Bacteroidales bacterium
TCGTACCGCCGTACCGTAGTACCATTCTCTACGCTCTACGCTCTACGCTGGTCTTATCGGAAGATTCATCTTATTTCGCAGATCGATATAACCGGGTTCTTCTTTAAGGATATCAAAAACAGGATTAATCAGGAAGGGAAGATTTGGATTGTGACTTTCAAAACATCTTACAAGCATCTCCAGCGATTTTTCCCTGTTCCAGGCGCAGGCATATATTATTCCAATATTAAATACGTCGAACTTTACCGTATCGTTGTTATTGTATATTTCATCTCCAAGCCTGTTAAGTATTCTGGAGTATCCCTCCGGTGAATCATCATCTTCAAATATCGTGTCAAGATTTAGATCAGCGTGGTTATAGAATGATGTGACAAATATTCTCCATGCATTCAGACCATCGGAATACTTTCCGCTTGAATGAAAGACTATAGGGAGAGCATTCCTGCATAAGAAATTATTATTATCCGTTTTGAGAACACTTTCAAAGAGATTTATAGCTTCAACCGGCTTCCTTGCAAACATCAGGGATGCCCCGTAAAGAACCCTGTTGAAAATATTGTATGGATCCAGCTTTAAGGCCATCTCACCCTTTTTTAACGATTCCTCTGTTCGTTCCAGTGATGCAAACAGGTTTGACTGGGCAGCATAAACATCCGAAAAATTGGGCCTTATCTTAAGGGCATTTTCATATTCCCGTTCGCATGCCTCCCAGTCCCAGTTAAAAGCGCCATACATATTTGCAAGGCTGTAGTGAACTTCGGCAAGAGAATTGTCAAGTTCCTGAGCTTTTGTAAGGGACTGCATGTACTTTCCAATGGGATCTTTTTCATCAGGAGGGACAAATCCCAGTTGAAGGAAAGCATACCATACATCGTGTATGCCCATATAAGCAAGCGCAAAGTTATTGTCTTTTTCAACCGCAAGCTCAAAATATTCAAGTGCCTTTTCAAGATCCCCAGGGGTAAATTTCCTCCAGTTGTGCCGTCCAAGAACATAGGCATCATATGCTTCCATTACCTCAGTTGGCACTTTCTCGATCATCTCTTTTTCTGTTGGCGTGATCGCTGCATTTAATTCCCCCGCAATTGCTTCCGCTATCTGACTCTGAATGAAAAATATGTCTTTTACCTCCCTGATCTCTTCCTGATACGATTTTGCCCACAGGTGGCTTTCTTTCGGGGCTAAAATCAACTGAACCCTCAGCCTGAAATGATTGCCATACTTTTGTGCACTGCCTTCAACAATGTAATTAACACCCAGTTCCCGGGCAATTTCAGGTATCGGTTTTACCTGATTCCTGTACTGTTCGACGGAAGTGCGCGATAGGACCCTGAGTTCTTTGATATACTGGAGATTTGTCAGGATCTCCTCCAGTAAACCATTTACGAAATAGGTGTTTTCTTCATCATTACTGTCGTTCTTGAAAGGCAGTACTGCAATGGATTTTTCAAGCTTTGATGCTGCAGTAACATTTAATACAGGTTCAGCAGATTTCCCTGCCTGTTCAACGGGCGCTGATGTTTCCTGTGGCGATGCAAATTTCAGGTACCATTTAATAACAACTGCCAGATTGTTTAAAGCAGGTTTTACCTGTGCCGGGTCAAAATCCTTCGGATGTGCACCATAGGTCGAAAGGGTGTTAACACCATGCATTGATGCAATTATATTTGACGGTACCTTTTCGTCACTGTTGAGTTTGTCGATTATCCCCTTGAGTGGCTCTGTTTTACGGGGCCTTTTTAACTCAGTCTCGCAAAGATGTGTGACTATAACCTCAAGGCATCTCCTTGAATACAGCATTGCAACATTCGGATCATCTGTGTTTATAAGCGAATTGATTTCTTTCTGCAAACCGGAAAACCGGTCATTAAGAGAATTAACCAACAATTCAAATTCTTTCTTTTCAGCAGCCCAGATCATATTATGCGATATTGTTTATAGGTTTTATTATCAGGATATTGTATATCAAATTGATAAAATTCCCATTTGGTTACCCAATTTATAAAAAATTTGTAAAAATATTGACTGCCATCTAATTAATTTAGAGATACCAGACGTTTGTAGCTGGAACATTTGATATAGCCTGTCGGGAGAAGTGATATTGGATGATTTGTGGCAATTCCCTAAATTGCATCTTTACATATAATCCTCAAAGCGAAAAATGACAGGACAAAATAACTCTGCCAGGGTAAATTACAGGATCATAATACTGGGATTGCTGGTCTTTGTACTGATGATCCTGTTCGTGGATTTAAAACCTGGTAGTCCGGAGATTACCTTCACCGCTGCGGTTGCCCTGCTTATGGCAATATGGTGGATTTTCGAGGCGGTACCAATAGGTATAACCTCGTTATTGCCGGTAATTCTGTTTCCCCTGGTGGGGGTTATGGATGGCAAGACTATTTCTGAAGCCTATATAAATTATGTAATATTTCTTTTTATTGGCGGCTTTTACATGGCTCTTGCAATAGAAAAATGGGGCCTTCATAAACGAATAGCTCTGAAGATACTGTCGGTGGCAGGGAGCAGTCCTTTCAGGATATTGTTCGGATTCATGTTCGCATCGGCATTTTTATCTATGTGGATGTCGAATACCGCAACAGCCATGATGATGCTTCCGATTGCATTTTCCGTTTCATCCGAACTGGCAGATATACATGGTGAGGAAAAAGTTAAAAGCGTGAACTCTGGTATTTTGCTTGGAATTGCCTATTCATGCTCCATAGGAGGCATTGCTACCCTTGTGGGAACACCTCCGAATCTTTCATTTGTAAGGATATTGGATATAATATTTCCTGATGCTCCAGGGATAACTTTCAGCGAATGGCTGATTTTCGCATTTCCTGTTACTGTAATAATGTTTGCGTTTTCACTGATCCTTATCCATTATATGTACAGGCCAAAAGAGAAGATAAGAAAACTTGACGGCAACTTCTTTAAAAATAAGTACAGGGAACTTGGTCCGGCAACAAAGGAGGAGAAAAGAGTACTTACGCTGTTTTGCCTTCTGGTCTTTCTCTGGGTATTCAGGAACAGGATAGAGATAGGCAGTTTTACCATTCCGGGGTGGAGCAGCCTTTTCAGTAATCCTGAGTTTTTTAATGACGGTACGGTAGCAATATTTATAGCCCTTCTGCTTTTTATCATTCCTTCAACAAAGCCAAAAGAGGCACTGATCGACTGGAAGATAACCCAGAAGATACCCTGGAACATAGTTCTTTTATTTGGCGGGGGATTTGCCCTGGCAAAGGCATTTGTGGTATCGGGCTTGTCTGAATACCTGGGCAGCCTGGTTACCTCGGCAAAGGATATTCC
>JBJKPH010000477.1:0-2325 GCA_046706585.1 Bacteroidales bacterium
CCATTGAGGAAGTTGATTGTATAAGTATAGAAACCATATCCGGCACCGGCCCATGGCCTGGTATCTCCCTCCATAAATCTATACTTTCCCCCCAGGCGGAAACCTGTTGTTTGCACATCAAAATGTACATCTGTCTGGAACGGACCTGCATATCCGCATAAACCATTGACGCAGATATACGGACCAACTATTCCGCCTTCAGCAACAGTCCATGCACTATGCCCGTAGCCTCCCTGTTCAACCAGTAACTGGTTGTAGGTGTATGCATTCCCGTCAAGAAAAGCCTGTATATCATCATTTATATCCATAACAAGAACAACCCCCAGACCATATGCTTTCTGAGTTTCCTCATGATTATCATTCAGCGCGATGGTTGATCCTACCGACAAAGGAAGTACGCCTGAGAATCCTACATGGAATTTCTTCCCTAATTTATTCCCTGTATCTTCACTCTCATCCTGGCCGGTTTCTGTCGATTTCCTGCCTGATTTATCAAGCGAAACAGATTTATCTCCGTTACCTGGGACATAAGTATCAACCGATCCTATACCGGTCTGGCCTTTAAGATTTGTTAAAAGCAACAAAAACAAAGCAATAGATATTAGCTTTTTCATATTGGTGGAATTAAATAATATTTATTATCAGATGTCAAATGTAATTATCATATTGTTACATTATTCATTATGATCCTTAAAATATTTAAATTGTTTATTTTACACTTATCAACCATCCTATTGTTGCGGTAGTGGTATATTTTTTGATCAAAAAACATATAATCGAAATTTTTTCCGTAAAAAAAGTATATTATTTTTACTGCAATTGAAAGCAGCTAAAACAAAACATCATGAAAAAACTGATCATTATTCCATTCGTTATCATTCTGTCATTTATTCCCACGCTGGTATTGTCGCAGGTCATTGCTCCGGCAGGGAACCCTTCTCATCTTGAAGTATGCAGGGCGGCAGATAATTCTGTTAGGATCACACTTAAGCCTGTGGGGCTGACCGAACGTTTTCCTTTTTCTCCTGCACTTTCTGATATTGATTTTCCGGCACCCGAAATAAGTCTTTCTGAGGTTTCGGGGCAATTTAAGAAGGCAGTTGGCAATATGATGGTTACTGTTGAAAATAACCCTCTTTCAGTCAGTGTTTCGTCAAAATCAGGTAAATTAATTCAGAAGATCACTTTTAACTCCGATAGCACTGTTTCCTTTATGCTGGATGACAATCCCGTACTTGGTATGGGAGAGGGAGGTCCGCGTATGGGCAGGAACTGGAGAGATGAGAAGATTGAATTTGACAGACGGGGTCGTCTCCACGAGATGGTCCCCAGATGGCAGTCGACAGCATATGGTTCACGTAATCCTGTGGCGTTGATGGTGGGCACCGGTGGTTGGGCAGTATTCGTTGCCACACCCTGGGGAGAAGTTGATCTCAAGGATAAAGATAAAGGGACCTTAATTCCCTGGATTCCACCAAATGTGAATAGCGATAGCATCAACAATGCAGCCACAAGACTGGTCCAGGGCAGACCGCCGGTTGATAGTTACCAGCCCGGGGTTTATGATATTTTCGTTTTTGATGCCAGTGATCCAGAGCTTTTTATGAAAGATCTTTCATCGCTTACCGGACCGGCTGTTATGCCTCCGAAATGGGCTCTTGGTTATATGCAAAGCCACCGAACCCTGGAAGATGAAAATCAGTTACTGGCTATAGTTGATACATTCAGGGAAAAGAAAATACCGGTTGATGCGGTTATCTATCTTGGTACAGGGTTTTGCCCCGTAGGATGGAATTTAAAGCAACCGTCATTCGAATTCAATCCGGAAGTATTCAAAAGAGACCCGGCCCAGGTTCTTTCCGACCTTCACGACCGGAATGTAAAGGTCGTTACCCATATTGTTCCATGGAGGCGCGACAAGCTGCCATCACTGCAGGGTAATATACCTCCTGAACCGGGAGAAGTGGTCGATAACTCACATATTCTCAATTACTGGCTTCAGCATACCGATCTGGTTAAAGCCGGTGTTGATGCATGGTGGCCCGATGAAGGCGACTGGTTCAATCTTTATGAGAGAGTTAAAAGACACCAGATGTATTACCAGGGACCTCTCTATACTACTCCCGATGTAAGGCCATGGAGTCTTCACAGGAACGGTTACCTCGGAATAGCAAAATGGGGTGGCTGGGTATGGTCAGGTGATACGGAATCATCGTGGAAAACACTGGAAGGACAGATCGCAGTGGGAGTAAATTATTCTCTAAGCCTCTCTCCATACTGGGGATCAGACATCGGTGGATTTTATGGCAATGAGGAACTGACAGG
>JBJKPH010000478.1:0-9124 GCA_046706585.1 Bacteroidales bacterium
GTATATACCCTGCTGTTCCTGCCCGATGATTCGGTAATAAAACATATCGAAAATGACAGATGAGAGGGATAAAAACAGGAAGCAACTGAGAGAGTTTGCTGCTTATCTTTTAAAGACAGGTAACAGAATAAGGCTTGATGCCACCGGACAGAGCATGTATCCCGGAATACATCATGGCGATGTTGTGATCATCGACCCGGTCTTATCCCCCGATGAGCTTGATCCGGGAAACATAATTGCCTGGAACCGCGATCACGACATGGTCGTACACCGGATCATTCATAAATACGAAACCGGCGAATCAGCCATGTTCCTGACAAGGGGCGACAGCTGCCGCTCATCTGATGAGCCGGTACCCTTTAAGCACATAGCAGGTAAAGTGACATCCATCCGGAGGAAAGGGAAAGATATCAAGCCGGATAACGAAGCCTTCCTCCCCGAATGGCGATACAGGTATAATGGGTTTTTAGCTATGCTCAGGAACTATATGAGGAAGTTGAGTGTGTTGAGAGTGTGTTGAGAGTGAGTTTTTTAAGGTACTGTTCCCTCAGCGAAACCAGTGATAATCAGCTAAATCTGCATCCCCATCATTAAAAAACACAAAAACATGTTGTATAACATGTCGCCTACCCCCGTTTTTGGCCCCGACGTGTCCGATATTGCATATTGAACGTCTGCAAGATTATTAACAAAACCCAGAACGATGATCTGTCTGGCCCCGGCCATACCAGCCCGAATTGTCTTCTTTGCAGATCATGTTAAAGATAACCCGCTGCATGAGCGACTCTCTCGTGCACAGAACGATGGTATTGGAAGAACCATCGTCAGCCAGGCCACCGGGCCCCCGTGCCCGGTGACCTTTTTCCTTCGATTGACCCGCTGTACACAATCAATGAAGGCACCCCGTGGAATAACTCTCACTTATGTCTAACTTAATACTCGCTGCTATGAAAAAATTAATTTTAACTACACTAAGCTTGGGACTATTACTTATCCCATACTCTTGTTCGAATGAAGAAAAAGTTTCCTTAGATGAAAATCATCCAATTTCTGAACTTGGCCCAAAAATTCAAGTTAATGAAACTACTTTGCTTGTCTCTGATCTGTTTTTTAAAATGGGAGTCTCAAAAATTGAGGTTCAAAGCGAAAATGGTATAATATCCTATACCCTAAGAACAGAAAGACCATTCTATATGGATGGAGAGTTGGTTAATTTTGCAGATTATGATATCTTCTATTTCAATGACGCTCTATCATTAGCTGAAAATCAGGAATATAAGATTTCATTCCTTAATGATGAACCCTACATATCTTCTCCAAATTACAATGGTAAACTCTCTGAAATTAATGAAGAAAACATTAATAAAAAGGTTGCTATTATGTCACTCTTCATGCGTGAAATAACGATGGATTTCAAGGAAAAGCATGAATACTATTCTGAAAATAACATGAATAAATCATGTAGCTTCTTTAATACTTATTATGTATTTGCAAGTGGAGTCAGTAGAAGCGTTTCAGGCGATAATCTGGAAGGAGAAATAGAGAAATATGGTATGGAAGGCTGCACTACAATTGGAGGAGAAGATAGTGCATGTTTATGGGGTGATTATTTTTGTCTTACATCACAAGCATTCTGCTGTCAATAAAAACAATAATTATGGCTATTCTATTAGGTCCTATTCCGATGCTAATATTAATAATTCTGATATTCAGTTTATTAGTAGTAGCAATTTACTTGGCTATAAAGAACGAGAAAGATTTTTATAGAATCCTGTGGATTCTTTTTATCATTATCTTCTTAATTGTTGGCCCACTTATTTACATCGCTAAGTACTTACTTTCTAAAAAATCTTAGCATCGCCCTCAAATTGTTTTTGGACTAAGAGGCTACAAACGCGTGAACAACAAGTATAGTAGCCTCCCAAAAACAATTATGGATGTACGTACTAATCGACTCCGGAGGAGTCACACAATTGTAACCATGAAACACAACACGAAACCACCGACTCCGGAGGAGTCGCACAACTTCAAAGTGACTTTTGAAAGAACCCTCTTTATTGTGGCAACTCTCACCGCAATAACAGGATTATTCCTTGACTCGCAGGTAATAAAGCTTCTCTTACTGCTATCAGGACTAATTTACCTGTTCGGAGGATGGACCCTGTTGAATCCATCAGGTAAAAAACCATTCTTCTACCCCGGACTCTTTGGTTTTGTCTTCAACAGTGCATTTGGTGCGCTCATCTTTTTGTACAATAAATCCCTTGACTTGGATGAATTTGGATATGGAGCGATCCTGTTCCTGGTACTGGCATCATTCTTCCTAATACGAGAGAAACCGAAAAACTTTAATCAACCAAAGCAGGGCCTTATTATCAGATCTGCAATCCTGATTATACTGTCTGTTCTTTACCTGATCTTCTGAACTCTACACTCATAAACTATACCAATCGACTCCGTAGGAGTCACACAACTGTAACCATGAAACACAACACGAAACCACCGACTCCGGAGGAGTCACACAATTGTAACCAAGAAACACAACACAAAACCAATCGACTCCGGAGGAGTCACACAATTGTAACCATGAAAAACAACACAAAACCACCGACTCCGGAGGAGTCGCACAATTGTAAACCGAATTCCTATATAAAGCTATATATCCACATTGTATTGGTAGTCTGGGGAAGACTAAAGCTGATCAGCGCCTCAAGTGAGGAAAAGATATATTCATACATTGCCGGGACAATACAAAAGAAAGGCCATAAACCGATATTAATAAACGGCATGCCTGATCATCTGCATATTCTGGTTGGGATGAAACCTTCGGAATCTATTTCAGACCTTGTCAGGGAAATAAAGAAATCGAGTAATGCATTTATTAATGATAACCGTCTTTCGAGGGGAAAATTCTGTTGGCAGGAAGGATTCGGAGCATTTTCCTTCAGCCGTCATGATATGGATAGTATATATAACTATGTGCTTACACAGAAAGATCATCACAATATGAATGCCTTTAAGGAAGAATACCTTGATCTGCTGAAAAAACATGATATTAGTTATGATGAAAAGTACCTGTTCCTCTTCGATAATTGAGTTGTGCGATTACAATTGTGCGACTCCTCCGGAGTCGGGGTTCGTGGCCATACCTCCGGGTTACAATTCTGTGAACTCTCCGAGATCATCAGGATAACTAATAATAGACTGCTAACCAAATCGACTCCGGAGGAGTCGCACAATTGTAACCATGAAACACAACACGAAACCACCGACTCCGTAGGAGTCACACAATTGTAACCATGAAACACAACACGAAACCATCGACTCCAGAGGAGTCGCACAATTATAACCATGAAACACAACACGAAACCAAAACGACTCCGGAGGAGTCGCACAATTGTAACCATGAAACACAACACGAAACCCACCGACTCCGGAGGAGTCGCACAATTATAAACTGATAACTATGGCCCTACTACTATCGCCTCCAGTAACCATCATTCTTATGGTCATCCTGGCAATCCTCTATGTATATGCAATATACCTTGCCGCGAAGAACGAAACCGGCTTTGGCCGTATCACCTGGATACTTATAATATTGCTTTTCCCTTTTATAGGGGCAGGAATATACCTTGTAGTTCACTATGTGAATAACAGAAAGTAATAATTGGTACGGCGGTGCAGCGGTACTACGGTGCGACGGTACAGAGGAAACCATCATACCGCCGTACCGTCGTACCTCAATACCTAATTCTTTGCGAAAAGCCTTGAAATGATTGTCCCCCACCGATACGGGTACGCAAACACCCCTACCCACCTGTTCGGGAGGTTATACCTGACCTTCATAAAGGAAAGCGAGGGGAACACTTCGCTGAGGATGAAAATGATCCTGTGCCATGTGCCGGGGATCTCCCTGATGTTGCCAATATGGTCCGGTCCCGGACCTTCAGGTTCGCGCCCCCTGGGATCAGGAAGGAAAGAAAGAAAACCGGTGATCACGGCTTCACGGTCGATATTACCGAAAAGACTTGTTATCTCAACAGGCAGGCTGGCTCCCCAGAAACGGGAAAGCAGGAAAAGACGTTCCAGAAGATAATTATATCTGCCTGTCTCTTCTGCCAGATCAAAGATCCTGGGAGTAAGAACTTCCATTCCATGTTTTTCAACCATCAGAAAGAGATCTGTATACAGTCTTAACTGGAACGATAGTTTAATTTCATGGGAATAGAGATGACTGACCAGGTAAAGGAAATGCAGATCAACAGGAGGCATTCCCAGTTTCTGCTTGTTAATGAGTAGTTTACTGCTCTCGCTCACCACCATGGGTGTGATATTGTCCTCTCCCCTGAAAAGCCTGTGATGGATCTCAACAGTCAGGTCGTCCCTTATAAGTTCAGGCAGATGCTTACCATAGTACATGGGGATCATCTTCAGCAGTGGCGACCGTAATGGTATAGATCTGAATCCCCTGCCCAGCAGTACTTTTCTTGCCTTCAAACATAGTGAACTGTCAACCAGGATATCCACGTCGTTCATCTGGCGTAGTCCGCAATTGCCGTATAGCGACAACTCCAGTGCCATTCCCTTCAGCAGGATAACATCAATACCCTGCTCCGAAAGATACCCTGCCGCCTCTGAGAACCTGTCGAGCAGGTAACTGTTACGGGCAAGGCTTATAAGGTGACTCTGCCTCAGTATTTCCCTCTCCTTCTTTGGAACAATTGACAAAAGATCTATCGACTGTAGGTTAGTATATGCCAGAGACGCTATGCCATGCTCGTTGATCAGCGATACCAGGGCCGGCCAGTCATTGACTGATCCCAGCAACGTACCGATATGGAACTTAAGGTCATCGTCAAAGGTTAACCTGCACAGGCTGATAAGCAGCTCTTCCCATGGTTCAGGGTCTGATCTCATCTGTACCTTTCCTTCTGTGAAGTGTACATCATATGGTATTTGCCTCCTGCAGCCATCAGTTCATCATGTGTTCCCGACTCCACAATCCGTCCCCCGTCGAGCACTACAATACGATCGGCAATTGAGATATTCGACATCCTGTGGCTGATAAGTATCGATGTACGCCCTGCCGCAACTTTGCTGTACATCCTGAAAAGTTCTGCTTCGCTGGTAGCATCAAGTGAGCTTGACGGTTCATCCAGGATCAGCACCGGGGACTTCCTGAAAAGAGCCCTTGCCAGAGCTATCTTCTGCCATTCACCCCAGCTCAGTTCCCTGCTGTCGTCAAAAAGACGCCCGAGAACAGTATCATACCCGCCCGGAAGCGATTCAATGAACTCATGGATACCTGCCTGCCTGGCCGCTTCCATGATGTCTTCCTGCGAATCTTTTCCCAGATTGCCAAAGCGGATGTTATCACCTGCACTTACGCTGTACAGCATGAAATCCTGGAACAGCACCGAGAAAAGTTTCCGGTATTCAACAGGATCAATATGCCTGGCATCATGACCGTCGATCTTAACACTGCCTGCACCGGGATCGTAAAGCCGGCAGATCAGCCTTACCAGCGTACTCTTGCCGGCACCGTTGTTGCCCACTATTGCCAGCGTCTCTCCCCTGCGCAGTTCCAGGCTGATACCCGACAGTACTTCCCGTCCGGAACCAGGATATGTAAAAGAGACATTATCCAGCACTATAGTTTTTTCAAAAGTACTTACCTTCTCAACAGGAGGAACAGCCACCACCTTCTCCTGAAGGTCCAGGAAGCCAAATACGTCGCCGATAAAGAGATTGTCCTCATAAAGACCGGCCAGCGAACCGAGGATATCCTTTATGTAGCCAAGTCCCAGCCTGAAAGCAAGCAGATACATGGCGAACGAGCCCAGAGATATATCCGAATGTATTGTCGCCCGGGTAAGATAATAGAGCACTACAAAAACGGCAATAGCCTTGAAGAGACCTGACACCATCTCGACACTGTTGCGTTTACGTGCGATATTGATCTCCTCCTCCTTCTGCTTACCGAAATGCTCCCTGAAAAGTGAGATGAAATGCTCACCTAGTCCGAACAACCTTACCTCCCTTGAGGGCCGGTCGCCGGTAAGAAGCCAGCTGAAGTAGGCGGCTTTGCGGGCCACGGGGGTCATCTCCCTGCGGAAGTTATAAAGAACATCCGAGTAATAGAGCCTGAGCCATAATCCGGGTATATTGGCCACCACCAGTATCACCATCAGCAGCCAGTGAAGTGAGGCCAGCAGCGATGCCATCAGTATAAGGGCCACCGATCCTCGGAGCAGAGACACCATATTATTGATAATGGATGCAGGCCGGTATGGGGCTTCACGGCCGGCACGGTTAAGCGTATCATAGTAATCAGGATCCTCGAAATGGTTAAGATCGAGTTGTATGGCTTTGCTGTGGAGAATATCGTGCATATATGATTCGAGACGGAATGATTGCTTCCTGCGCACAAGGTTCCCCAGCGACTGCATTGCTTCGTCGAGGAAGTATGTAACTGCAATGGCTGCCACAGTCCATCCCGCCATCTGCCAGAATGCCTTATCACCTGTGTTCGAGGCTACCCCAACAGTATCTATCAGCCTCTTAATAAGCCATATCAGTGCCAGCGGCAAAAAACTGGAGATAAGGGAAATCACCACATTAGCAGTAGTCCACCCCGGGGCACTAACCCTTACCATAGATATGCTCCGTATGAAAAGGTTGAATTTTTTCATTGGTTAGATTGGGATACCTAAGATACTAATTAATGCGAATTACAGCGAATTTAATGCTAACTGTTGACGTGACTATTCAACACTCGTTTATAGACAAAAGAACTTTCTCCAAAATTCACCAAAATACCTAATCTCATCCCGGTTGACTTCAGGTAATTCCTGAGTTGCCTTAAATGCTGTGGTAATATATATTGCAGTGATTTAACTTCTACAATTATTTTCTCATACATGATAAAATCTGGAATATAGTACTTCCCCAGTTTCTCCCCTTTGTATTCAATTTCAAGCTTCACCTGTTTATCATAAGGAATCCCGGCTAGCTTAAGTTCTTTTTCCATTGCTTTACAGTATACTGCCTCTAAAAAGCCTGGCCCAAGTTCATTGTAAACACTCAGACAAGCCCCTATAACATTATAGCTTTCCTCTTTGTAAATTATTTCTGTCATTATTCCATATGCAGCTATTCAAATTTAATAAAAAAAGAGGGACCGCTAAAATTAGCAGCCCCCCCTTTCGCATAAAATTCGCTCTAAATTCGCATCTCTATGTATGGCTTTAATGTAACAGGGTAATGTCGCCTGTCTTTTTGAACGGCTTACCATTTGCATAGTTCCCCTCGACGTACCATACGTAAACTCCCTGCATACAAAGCTTGTTATGGTAATAGCCGTCCCAGCCGGTGTTGATATCCCTGCTCTCGAAGATCAGCACTCCTGACCTGTTGAATATCTGCAGCTTGTAGTTGTCGACCTGCTCTTTCACTGGCGGGAAGAATATCTGGTCTACCTTGTTGGCCGGCAGGTTAGTTATGTCTCCACCTGTCGGACCGTCTCCACTCGGGCGGAACACTGTAGCGAACCTCAGCACTCCTGCAGGTATTACCTTGATACCGGGATCCAGGACATAAGAGTCGAAACAGCCGTTGCTTGAGTAAGCGTTCAGCGTTATCGCATATGTTCCTTCCTTCATGTACTTATGGTACGGATCAGCCACATGCGATGTGTCGCCGTCGCCGAACTCCCAGATATAGTAATCGGCTCCCACACTCAGGTTGAAACACCTTACAGCTTCGTCATCCACGAACACCGAATCGGGAGATGCCTGGAAGTAAGCCCTCGGGGTGGCATTCACAGTAAGCAGCTTCTCGATATAATCATTACCTCCGTCGTTGAATACGGTAAGCTTGACCCTGTAAATACCTCCCGTGAGATATGTATATGTAGGATTCTCCTGTGTCGATGTACTTCCGTCACCGAATTCCCACATGTAATTCATACCATACTGTGATGTGTTATTGAAGGTTACTGTATATGGTGCACATGCTGCAGGCACAGAGTCGAAGTTAGCAACCGGTGGTGTAGGCATAATATATACCAGGTGTGCAATACTGTCGGCACATTGCGGATTGTTAACCCTGAGCCATACCTTGTATCCGTTCAGACTCGGTGCCGCATAAGTGTGTTGCGGGTTCTGATCAGTTGAACTGCCGTTATCACCGAACCTCCAGGAATAGCTCCATGAGCCTGCATTGGTGGCATCACTGAAGCTGACCGTAGCATTCGGGTAGGTCTGCGTCGGCGGATTGGCTGAAAACTCAGGTACCGGCATCGGGTATACTACGATGTCTTTCCTCAGCGAGTCGTAACATCCGTAGAACGATTTGGTTGTAAGCTTGATACTGTAGGTTACAGGTATCTGGGTCGAATTACTGTAGATATGTGATATCACGTTCGATCCAACCTGTGACTGGTTATCACCGAAATCCCAGAAGTACTGCGAAGCACCGGGCAGTGACGACAGTATAGCCGTTTCGCCTGAGCATATTGTATCATCCTGTAGTGTGAAGTCGGCCACATCGCCGGGATAAACTGTTACTCCGTAGGTAAAGTCATCGGTACAGCCGTTTGCCGTTTCAACCTCAAGGGTCACATCGTAGTAATCGGGACCACTGTTCGGGTTATTGAACACATGTGTGGCATTGCCCACCGTATTGTCAACCGGTGATCCGTCGCCGAAGTTCCATCTGTACACTACTCCATCGGTTGAAGCATCAATAAAGTTGACTGTCAGAGGAGTGCATCCTCCGGGTGTATCAGGTGTGAACATAGCCGTTGGCTTCTCAACCTCAACACTTACATCTCCTTCACCTGCGCAACCGTTACTGTCGGTTACCTTGTAGTTGAAGTTATATGTTCCGGGTATTGAAGCCGTAAATACAGGATTCTCTATGAACGAGTTGCTCAGCAGCACAACGTCGCCCGTCCAGCGGTGCGTGGTATAGGTTCCTGATCCGCCAATCGGGTTTCCGCTCATATTAAGCGGTACATCCCCGCAGGAGAAGAGAGGATCCACTGCACTGAAATCGACAACCGGGTTGGCATTCACCGTCAGCGTTGCAGGATTAAGACTGTAGCTGGTTGCACAATCACCTG
>JBJKPH010000479.1:0-9418 GCA_046706585.1 Bacteroidales bacterium
AGATCGTTCCGTAACCGGAATCAACATCTATCTTCTTCTCTACAGTACCGAGTTTCAGGGAGCTGTACCCGGTTTCTGCCACGATATTAGTGATCTTCTCAAAATTAGCGTTGTCATACCGGCTGTCGAGTACGACAGAGCTAACATCAGATACATCTATTTTTGATGATCTGCTGTTAATAAGCAAAGCCTGAGCCTTGTCTATAGACATCCTTCCGGTATAA
This sequence comes from Bacteroidales bacterium, assembly GCA_046706585.1. Taxonomy (GTDB): domain Bacteria; phylum Bacteroidota; class Bacteroidia; order Bacteroidales; family VadinHA17; genus JBJKPH01. Next base: position 225 of record JBJKPH010000479.1, read on the forward strand.
CGTAAATTGAGATCAGTCCAGCCTGTTTCGACTATTTCACCTTTCCCGTAAGCAATAGAAATTGTATTCAGGGGTTTTTCATTTCCCCTTGACAGTTTCTCAGCAAATAGGGAACCATATTTAACGATAATGTTCACATGTCCTGACAACTCGTCAATTCTGATATTTCCATACCTGTTGATCACATCTGTTGAAAGAGCAACAGGCATTTTAACATCATAATCAATCGAGAATTCGTTGTTACCGTTCCATGATGTGGAAGATAACTTACTGTCAAGCACGGTCCTGGCTTCTATGGTGTTATCACTTTCACTGAATTCCACCCCGATCATTTCGAGGAATTTTTCAGCTTTTTCCTGGTTGGATTGAGTAACTTCGACTGTAACGTTAATTACTATCCTGTTTTCGTTCCAGCTTTCGATAGTTACATCTCCATATCGGTTGTTTATCTTAAGCAGTTCATTCCCTTTGACAGAATATTCCTTATTGAATTTCTTGTCAACGGTCTGAGCCAGTGCAGAATTGGCTGATACCAGCAATACTGCAGCAACGACAAACAATCCGAAAACTGATTTACAACCTGACCGTTTCATCATTCTCGTTGTTTGTTTGGTTATTAGTATTAACTTCCTGCAATTGTGATAAAATGTAGTTCAGCACTTCGATCTTTTTCTGGTAGTGTTCGATCATGGCATTGATTACCCTTTGATCATCAGGATTAGCTTTAAGATCTTTCTGAAGATCATCGTACATGTCATCCATGTTCTTCATTTCAGTTGTAAGCATCTCCTTCTGCTGGGGGTCATCATTGATAATGTCAAGAGTCATTATCTCACCCTCCACCATACTGACCTGGCTGACGTAGTATTGTTCAACATCCCTGTACTCCTGGGATACTTCCCCGAGAGTCATTCTTTTTGATTTTGGGCTCAATACATTATCCCACATCCACAATGAGGAAAGAGTGACAAGAATTGCCACTGCGGCGGCCCTTAGCAGGTAGGGCAGTACACTCACGGGTCTGTTGACCCTGGGTGCTCTGGCCTCCAGCCTGGCCTGGAACTTTTCGAAGTGACCCTCCGACGGCTCGAAGCTGTCGAAGAAGTCTCTGTTCTCCCTGATTAAATTTTCAATATTCTTCATACCTGACTATTTTCCTGACCTGATTACTGTTATCATTCTAATCCGTTAGACCCCAGTTCGCTCATTAATTTCTGTTTGGCTCTTGAAAGCTGTGATCTGGATGTACTGCTTGAAATATCAAGTATTTCTCCAATTTCATCATGATCGTATCCTTCGAGAAGGTACAGGGAAAGGATAATCCTGTATCCGTCCGGCAATTTGTTAATTGCCTCCTTTACCTCCTCAACTTTCATGTCGAGCTCCTTTGAACTGTCCTCTTCTTCCTTCTCAGGAAGGTTGAGTTCATGGTGAGCATCAAGGTCTTCAAAGATCGCTTTTTGTCTGTTCAGGGAATCGAGTGATCTGTTTATGACAATTTTCTTAAGCCATGCCCCGAAACTGACATTCCCTGAATAAGTATCAATCTTTTCAAAAGCCGAAAGAAATGCCTCCTGCATAATATCTTCGGCTTCCATAGTATCCTTCACAATCCTCAGACTTGTGTTATACATTGCTTTGTAGTATAACTTGTATATCTGAAACTGTGCTTTTTGGTCTCCGGATTTGCATCCATTGATCAGGTCCTGGTGTATGTTGCGGAATGCTGCCTCCACATCTCCCATCTTTAACAGGGTTGATTCTTCTATAATATGTAATGCTGCACCCACTCATTTTGTTTTTCAGTCTAATGACGCTACAAAATGCAGGGTGCTGCACAAAAGATAGTAAAAAATCGGTATTATTTACAAGAGTCCTGTCATAATAATTCCCTGCACAACTTCGCCGCTTGAATAATCAAGTTCAGAGCCGAACATACTGTGAGGAATTGAGTAAACGAGGAGCAGGATAACTGCTGCCAGTATAGTAAGCACCGGGCGCTCCTTTTTGCGGTTGGCAAATACTGCCAGTACCCAGAAGATCACTGCAATAAGTGTCTTGTTATCTGTAAGGTCCCAGCCGAAAGGAACTCCTGTCCAGAGTGCACCAAAGGCATATTTCTGAACCAGTGGACCGAGTATCATTCCCCCGATAAACAGGAGTACAAGTGTCCATATTCCGTATTTCCTGTATGACTTGTGTTTTCCAACAGCCATTAATCCGGCAAGGGTTGACAGGAGCATTGCAAAGAACATCATGAATATATGGGGGGCAAGCACTGGTGCCGGGACAGCTCCCTTAAAACGTATTACTATTGGCTCATCTTTAAAATAGGTATGTGTACCCGTATTATCGGTAATATCAAAGTAATACTGTATTTTTCCTGCGGCAGGCTGTTCAGGAACTGAGGCAAAGAATCCTTTCATCTCTGTCATTTTGAAGATCTTATTCATGATAAACGAATGTATCGGTATTACCATGTACCTGAAATTCACAGTGTCGTACTGGTCTTTTGTATTCAGCCTCTTGTAATACAGTCTTGCGCTGGCCGTGTTGTCATATACCGACAACCTGATCCCGCTGCGGTCACCTATCTCGATGCTCCGGGTCATACTTACTTCATAAGTAGTTCCGTTTACTTCAACTTCAGATTTTTTCGGGTATGTAGGGCCTGTTTTTCTCTGGTAGTAAGCTGCAAAAAGGGTGATTATTATGGCCAGGATCCAGTAAATTGTGCTTTTCATTTCAAATGTGTTTATAATGAGATTAATAGTACTTCTTTTTTCCCGTTTCTCATGACCTCCACGGTTATGGTCTCTCCGAAATTGAATTTCGACATTCTGTACATATAGTCGTTAATATTGTTTACAGGCATGCCGTTAATTGCAGTGATAATATCTCCTTTAATCATTCCTCCCCTGTCGGCTGGTTTGCCCGGAGTGACGAAGTCGGCACGCAGGCCGTTCTTAACATTACCGGCAAAGTCAGGCATAATTCCCAGGGTGACCCCTTTTCTGCGCATACCCCTGGAAACCTCCACGCGTGGTCCTGCTTCCCGGAATACAAGTTTGTCGGGATCATTGGATAGCTCTTCGGTAATATCATATACCAGTTCGGTGACTGCCCTGAGTCCTTCATAGTTTATCTTATCAGGTGTATCATATGGTGTGTGATAATCAAGGTGTGCACCTGTTGAAAAGAAAAGCACCGGTATATCCTTTCCATAGAACGATGAGTGATCAGAAGGTCCGTACCCCTCCTCCGACAGTGAGAATCTGTAAAGGGTACTATCGGTATGGGAGTTAATTATTTCTGTTAACCTTTTTGCTGTACCCACACCCCCGATCTCCAGGGTCTTTTCTTCCTTCATCCTGCCAACCATATCGAGATTTATCATGGCATCAACCATTGCCGGATCAACAGGAAAGTTATCCACCAGGTACTTCGATCCGAGGAGCCCCATCTCTTCGCCGGTAAAGGCAGCAAAAATTATGCTGCGACCATTCTCACCTGTAGCTGCTGCTTTCTGTGCTATCTCCAGCATCGATGCAACACCTGAAGCATTGTCGTCGGCACCCGGATGAACCCCGACGGTGTCGAGTGCCCTGCTTGATGAACCTTCTCCACCCTGACCCAGGTGATCGAAGTGACCCCCGATGACCAGGTATTCGTCACTGAGTGAAGGATCATTGCCATTAAGTACCATCACGACATTTTCGGTGCCCGCCATCTTTGTTTTAACATCAGACTTTCCTGATGCAGAGACACCTGTTGAGAAGCTTGAAGGACTCCTGCTGTCATTTAATTTCTTTTCTAGCGATGAGATAGTTGTACCGCTGCCGGCAAGCAGTTCATCCGCAACCTCCCTTTTAATTCTGAAAGCAGGTATACCTGCCGAATATTCTCCCTTAACCAAAGACTCGAATTCATCGGTCTGGTCGTATGTATAACCTGAAACCAGCAGCACAGCACTGGCACCCATATCCCTGGCTGCCATGCACTTGTCACGGTCGTTGCTAAAGGATGCATAACCGCTTGTTGAGATGTCGACCTCCGGATCGGCTCTCAGTATCATTACTACCTTACCGGCAGGATCAATACCATTGTAATCGTTCCACCTGAGAGTGTCGGTATCGATAGTGAATCCGTAACCGGCAAAGATCACCTCGCCGGTGAAGTCACTGTTCTCACTGAATGAAAATGGTGAAAAATCCTCACCCTGCTTATATTCCTTTCCTCCGGCAACGAACAGGTTATCATTTCCCGGCACTACATCAGCTGCAATGTCAAACTTCTGGAATCCGTCATCCACGAGGGGGTGCAATCCGAATGATTCAAGTTCGTTGCGGATATATGTAGCTGCCATAAGGTCACCATCGGTGCCGGGCAGCCTGCCCTGTAACTCCTGAGAGGCAAGGTATTCAATATGTTGCTTAAGGTCTTCGCCGGTAATCGCGGGATCACCCGAAGGACCCGTACACGATGATACCAGTATTAACACTATCGGCAGTATGTTATTAAGCTTCATTTTATTGTATATTCAGATATTAAGAGGTCAAAAATAAGAATCTTTTAGTTACAGACCATATGCGGTGATAAAGATCACTTCTGCGATCAACTTTTTTCACGCTCCTGGCCCGTTATGGAGGGATTTGTAATCGGCCATTACCATGAGTCGCAGATTCGGAAATCTGCGACTCACGGGAGGAAGGAGATCTGCGACTCACGGAGAAGGAGATCTGCTGGTTACTGGTACCAGCAGAGTTACTCGAACTTCCTGAATGTATCTTTAATGATATCCATAGCTTCCCTGAGCTGATCTTCCGAAATAACCAGGGGTGGTGCAAACCTAATGATATGACCATGCGTAGGTTTGGCGATAAGTCCGTTATCTTTCATTGCAAGACATACATCCCATGCTGTCTTTCCTCCTTTTGGCCTTATTACTACTGCATTAAGAAGACCTTTCCCTCTGACAAGCTCAATCATTTCAGAGTTAATACTCCTGAACTCATCCCTGAATATATTGCCCAGATGATCGGCTTTTTCAGCCAGTTTTTCTTCCTTTACCACATCAAGTGCTGCAATGGCAACCTTCCCTGCAAGGGGATTTCCTCCGAAGGTTGAACCATGTTCTCCCGGCTTGATGGTCAGCATAATATCATCATCGGCCAGTACTGCAGATACCGGGAAAACACCACCTGACAATGCTTTCCCCAGTATAAGGATATCGGGTCTTACACCTTCGTGGTCGCATGCCAGAAGTTTACCCGTTCTGGCAATACCGGTCTGCACTTCGTCGGCGATAAAAAGCACATTCTTTTCCCTGCACATGTTAAAAGCCTTGCTCAGGTATCCCTCATCAGGGACGAAAACGCCGGCTTCTCCCTGGATTGGTTCAACAAGGAAACCTGCCACATCCGGATCTTCAAGGGCTTTTCCAAGTGCTTCAAGGTCGTTATAGGGAATAGTGATGAATCCCGGAGTAAATGGTCCGTAGTCTTTTCTTGCGTCAGGGTCGGTTGACATTGATACGATAGTTATAGTCCTGCCATGGAAGTTGTTCTCACAAACAATTATTTTAGCACCATTCTCCCTGATGCCTTTCTTCAGGTAAGCCCATTTGCGGCACAACTTAAGAGCTGTTTCATCAGCTTCGGCACCTGTATTCATAGGTAATACCTTGTCGTAACCGAAGTAACCGGTAATATATTCTTCGTATTCCCCAAGTACACTATTGTAGAATGCCCGCGAAGTAAGTGTAAGCTTCTTTGCCTGCATGTTGAGAGCATCCACTATCCTGGGGTGACAATGGCCCTGGTTTACTGCCGAGTAGGCCGAAAGGAAATCATAGTATCTTTTTCCGTCCACATCCCATACAAAAGGCCCTTCGCCTCTTTCGAGCACTACCGGTAAGGGGTGATAGTTATGTGCTCCGTATTTGTCTTCTCTTTTAATATAATCAGTTGAATTCATGTGTGTAAATTTTTATTTTTTAAGTTACGTTTTAAATAAGTCATACTCCGGCTACTCTTCTTCATCAGGTAGCAGCCGTGGTCTTAGCTTCCTTGTTCTTTCAAGTGCTTTTTCGTGTCTCCACTTGTCTATCTCGGGTGTATTTCCCGATAAAAGTATATCCGGCACCTTCCATCCTCTGAAGTCGGCCGGCCTTGTATAAACAGGAGGTGCCAGAAGATCGTCCTGGAATGAATCATACAGAGCCGATTGTTCGTCGGATATGGCACCCGGCAGCAATCTGACTACTGCATCTGTTATCACCGATGCTGCAAGCTCTCCACCCGACAGAACATAATCACCTATTGATATTTCCCTGGTTATCAGGTGGTCACGTATGCGCTGATCTATTCCTTTATAGTGTCCTGCAAGTATCACTATATTATTCATAAGTGACAATTCATTTGCCAGTGCCTGTGTGAATGGTTCCCCGTCGGGTGAAGTATAGATAATTTCGTTGTAATTCCTTTCCGATTTGAGTTTTTCCAGAGCACCGAAAATTGGTTCAATGGTCATTACCATACCTGCTCCGCCACCGAAAGGATAGTCGTCAACACTCCTGTGTTTGTCGGTGGCATAATCTCTCAGATTGATAATGTTTATATCCACCAATCCTTTATCTGCCGCTCTTTTAACTATTGAATATCCGAGCGGACTGACAAGCAGTTCCGGTACCGCAGATATTATATCAATTCTCATTACTCATTCATTGTTGCTTTGTTGTACGCTTTAATGCCTCCAACCACAGGCAATGTGATAGATGTGCCATTCAGATCAACTGTCATCTCCGTGCCCGGCTCAGGCCACAGTGTGAAATCCCTGTCACTCGACATTATCATCAGGCCTATTCGCTGCCCGGCAGAGATAACCTGGTCGTCGGGTTCAAGATCGAAAGTCATTTCATAATACTTACCTGGGATCAGGGGTTCGCTGTTTCTCAGCGATTTGTAATTCTGAGGATCAGCCCATCCCCTTGTTATCAGGTTATCTGTAATCAGGGTATTCCGTCCTTCGACCCACGGAAGGGAAACAAGCCAGACCGACAGGTTTACAGAAGGTTTGGATGCTGCCAGCCTTATAGTTATTGTTGACAAACCGGAAAGATGCAATGGTTCAGAAAGCACAGGTGTGACATACATCAGTCTGTGATCGGTCCATTCAGCCTGTGCCAGGCTGGCTCCGTTGAACGATACGTTGTCGACCAGTGTTTCTTTTACCTGCCCTGACTGTGGTCCGGTATGCAGTTCTCCCCATTTTGGTGCTCCGCCTGACAGATACAGTTTTACCGGGGAGGCGTCAGGATTAGGATAATCGGCATAAGGTGTCGGATTGTTCCTGTCATCCTTTTCACGAACGATCCAGGCTTTGGGATCATTTTCAACACCGTTGTCAACTCCGAAGAGGTAGTGTGTAAACCACCTGTTCTCCATTGTCATTGGTGGTTCTCCTCCATGTCCCCCCTGGTGGTAGTAGATCTGTACCGGAACGCCTTTCTTCTTTAGTGCCTCGGTTATCCTGTAGCTGTGCTCAGGCACCACGTTCCAGTCATTAAAGGCATGCGACATCAGCACTGCTGCCTTTAGCGGACCAAGATCATTGAGATAATCGCGTTCGGCCCAGAAATCATTATAGTCCCCGTTTTTACGATCAAAATTCTCGTACATTATTTTATCCCTTACATTACATGCGCACCAGTCGCGCATTGCAGTATCACCACTGGATATCCAGTCGAAGAGGTAATCGATATCTTCACCCAGCCAGCCTCCCGGATGCCTGATAAGACCGTTCGACCTGTAGTAATGGTAATATGATGTGTTGGGAGCAACCGGTATAATGGCTTCCAATCCATCGACACCGGTGGTTGCTGCTGCGAGCGGAAGGGTCCCGTTGTACGATGTACCTGTCATGCCAACCTTACCCGTAGTCCAGTAGGCTATAACTTTTTCATTGCCATCGGGAGTCGTGTAACCATTTGCTCTCCCGTTTAACCAGTCAATAACAGCCTTGGGTGCAAGCGATTCATTATCACCTCCGACAGTAGGACATCCCTGTGATAGTCCTGTTCCCGGTGACGATGAATGTATAACAATAAAGCCAAGAGGTAACCATTTGTTTACCTGTGAGTTGGAGATAACAGGCCGTCTGTTTCTTGCAACAACAGGAGGTATATGCTTTCTTGGCGGAGGTGTTGTGTGCAGTTCCTGGTGAACATCCCACAGGTATTGCCTGTCGCCTCCTCCCGTGCCTGCGTAATAAGGGCTGGATTCATATATTACCGGTAGTTTAAGACCTTCTGTTTCTGTCTGCTCAGGCCGTGTAACATCAACATGCATCCTGTCACGTTTGCCGTCACCATCAGAATCAAACTCGGTTTCTACCCAGAGATCTTCCCTGATCCAACTGTCAGGATCCTGCAGTTCCGGAATAGTCTGAGCTTCACCGTTAACTATTACAGGTACAGTTAATTTGTTGCTGCCCTTCTGAGTGACATCCTGCCCGCAGATTACCTGTGATGAGATTATTGCTGACAGCAATATGATCATGGATATCCATGCATGTCTTTTCATTTTTCCTGGTTTTGTTGAGTAATAATAATTTGCTGGTACCGACATAGCATTATTAATCGCTTCATCGACCTGATTCCAAAGATATATTATCCGTTTCTTTACCCCTAAGCGGAACAGGATTTTTTTTATATTTCCGGAAAATTAGTATTCAGATATGAAATGTCGTACTGGATGTGGGGCCTGTTGTATTGCTCCATCGATCTCCTCTCCAATTCCCGGAATGCCGGAAGGCAAACCGGCAGGAGTGCCATGCATACACCTTACAGATGATATGAGATGTGATATCTTTTCTGATCCTTCGAGACCGGAAGTATGTGACAGGTTTATGCCTGAATGGGAGATATGCGGCAGCAGCAGGGAAGAGGCTCTGAGTATACTTAAAGGTCTGGAAGATCAGAATTGAATAAACAGATCAGGTAAAACAGGATGTTATCCCTCTGTTTTCTATTTAGGTATGGCAGGTTAGCCCCAAATGCCTGATATGCCTTTTCACTGACCAACGGTTGGTCCGGAAAGATTATATATGGATTTAAAATAGATTATCGAAAACTGTGTACATTAGTAAAATTTTCTTTAGCAATGAAAAAAGCATATGTTTTAGGAGTATTGCTC
>JBJKPH010000480.1:0-1634 GCA_046706585.1 Bacteroidales bacterium
CCCCTTGCCTATCTCATACCCTGCAACATCAAGATAAACTTCGTCAACCCCGAGTAACTGTACAGTCGGATTGGTCTCCTCGCTCCTGTAACTGATGGTCGACATTCCACTTGCCGAAACCGATACCGATACCATGGCCGGCTCATCGAACCTGTCCTTGAACTCCATCGCCTCGCGGTACGATATATAAGAATGATTTCTGATCCTGGTCTCACGCGACCCTATCACTACCCTGAACCCCCTGCTAGTAATTGTGAATGAATTGGCACCCATTGTCGAAAACTGGCTGGTAAGCGTTCCCTTTATCGCATCAATAGCCGTAAGAATACCTACCAGTGCCATAATCCCGATAGCTATAATACACATCGTAAGAATTGCCCGTAACCTGTTCGACCTGATGGCGCCGAACGAGATCCTGATATTCTCCACAAGTACTCCCAGCCTTAACATTGACCAAATTTTAAATATTTTTAAAATTACAACATTTTAAATATCATTCCTATAGTAAAGGGCAATACTATTTTTTTCAATAAAATTAAAGTTTTAGTTGCATAACTAATTATTTCGTTATATATTTGTTTTAGAAATTAACAATGGTAGTCATGAGAGAACTTACAAGAGCTGAAGAACAGGTAATGCAGATCCTCTGGGATATGAAAAAGGGATTTGTAAAAGAGATACTTGAACATTTCCCGGAGCCCAGGCCGGCATACAATACAGTCAGTACTATTGTGCGGATACTGCAGGAGAAAGGATTTGTCGATCATAAGGAATACGGCAGAACCCATCAGTACTTCCCTCTCGTATCAAAAGATGAGTACAGCAAATCACACCTCAACAACTTTGTAAAGGATTACTTTTCGAATTCATTCGAGAAAATGGTTAGCTTCTTTGCCAGGGAAAAGGGGATATCAGTAAAGGAAATGGAAGAGATAATGCAACTGATGGAATCTGAGATCAACAACCAGAAAAAAACAAAATAATGTCAGGATTTTACACATATATTATAACTGCATCGGCATATCTGGTCCTGTTCTATATCTTTTATATGCTGGTATTGAACAACGATACAAACTATTCAAGGAACAGGTTTTACCTTATCATTACGCTTTTTTCATCATTAATATTACCTCTGGTAAGAATTAGTGTGCCTGAAGGATCGGGTCTGGAGACTCTAAACCATATTATCAACATCGGACAGGTAAATGTTGTACCTGGAGGATCAGGCAGCAGCAGGCTTATTACACCAACGTTAATAACCACAATCTATTCCGCAGGTGTACTTATCTCATTTGCGTTTCTGATCGCAAATTTCGTATCGCTTCGCAGTCTTATAAGGAATTCAGCCAAAGTTAAGGGCAGGGTGATATTTACTGCAAAAAAGGATTATTCGGGTTTCTCGGCTTTCGGCCATATATTTATCGGTAACGGGTTGTCGGGAGGTGATAGAGGCAAGATCACGGAACATGAAAAAAAGCATATTGAATATCATCATTTCGTTGATCTTCTCCTTATTAAGATGATCTCAGCAATATTCTGGTTCAATCCGCTGATATACCTCTATGAACGATCACTCAGGGCAGTGCATGAATACCAGGTCGACGAAACAATGATACGTAACGGCGAGGATATCC
>JBJKPH010000481.1:0-3048 GCA_046706585.1 Bacteroidales bacterium
CCGAGGAGTGCAGTCTTACGCAGGAACAGCTGAGTGAAAGAGTTGGTAAGCAGCGATCGACGGTGGCTAATTACCTCAGGCTTCTGAAGCTCCCGGCCGAGATACAACTGGGGATAAGGAACAAACAACTTACTATGGGTCATGCCAGGACCCTGATAAATATAACCGACAACGACCAGCAGATAAAAATATATTACCGTATCGTTGACGAGGAACTGTCTGTAAGAAAAGCCGAAGAACTGGTAAGGCAAATGCAGGTCGATAAGCTGAAAGACTCCGGAAAAGCAGGTAAAAAAAGACAGTTGAATAAGGATTTTGAAGACCTGTCGGGTCACCTTGGCAGGATATTCAAGTCAGAGGTCCAGTTCAGAATAAATGAAAAGGGGAAGGGTAAAATCGTTATTCCTTTTGATAATTCGGAGGAAATGGAAAGGATTTTGGGCCTCTTCGATAAATTAAACACCTAAATATATATCTTTGCCTGAAATACCTGAATAGTACAAAAAGGCGCGGATATAGTTGAAAATCTATAAGTTTACTATATTGATATTACTGCTGACAGCACAATTTTACTGTCAGCCGCTATCAGCCCAGGCTGACACCCTTAACACGGCTAAAAAGAACCGGGAGAGGGTTGTTTCGCCCCTGAAGGCAACCATGCTGGCTGCTGCTTTCCCGGGCCTGGGGCAGGTTTACAACCGGAAATATTACAAGGTGCCGTTTGTTTATGCCGGGTTCGGAGCCCTGGGATACAGTATAATCTTTAATACGGCTAAATACAGCGACTATATAAATGCATACCGTGAACTTACTGACGATATTCCTGAAACAATAGCATACCAGGATCTGCTAAGAGCATTTGAGCCTGAAGAGATCGATGCCGCACTCGGATCGGATAATTTTAGCAGTTCCGCCTCTGCCAACGTGAAAACACAGCTTATGAACGGAATAGACTATTACCGCCGGTACAGGGATCTGTCATATATCGGTGTCGGGCTCTGGTACCTTATTTCAATACTTGATGCCAATATTGATGCAAACCTGTATGATTATGATGTGAGCGAATCGCTTAATATTTCAGTAAAACCGGTACCACTGTCACTGGGAACGGGAGGAACAGCAGGCATCGGTGTGACGGTAACTTTCTAAAATGCTAAATGATGAGAAAAACATACTATATATTAATTCTTCTACTGTTCAGTTCGCCTCTTTTTGCCACAAACGATACTATTATCATAAAGAATGATGACAGCGCAGAAATAATCGAAAGGCAGCTCGACAGCCTTGCATCGGAATGGTATGTGCGCAAAAGTATCGAGATGAACGATTCGGAGTTCACTCCAACAGCCGATCCTGTTGTGGCGGTCAGCGATTCAGTGTATAAGGAGAGACTGGAGAATATCCATTCTGTGATTTCTTTGCCATATAACTCGATCGTCAGGAATCATATCCTTGTTTATATCGACAGTAAAAGAGACAAATTCAGTATAATGCTCGGAATGCGGGAATACTACCTGCCGATGATCGAAGATATTTTTGATTCATACGGATTACCGACTGAGCTGAAATATATGGCTGTGATCGAATCAGCACTTAATCCCAATGCAGTATCCAGGGTAGGAGCAACAGGATTATGGCAGTTTATATACAGCACAGGCCGGGCATACGGTCTGACAATTAATTCAGTGGTCGATGAAAGAAGGGACCCGGTGAAATCGACTCATGCGGCAGCAAGATACCTTAAAGACCTGTATGAGATATACCACGACTGGGGTCTGGTGATAGCTGCATATAACTGCGGGCCGGGAAATGTTAACAAGGCGATTAGACGCTCGGGGAACAGGAAGGATTACTGGGAGATATATTACAGGCTTCCGCGTGAAACAAGGGGCTATCTGCCCAGCTATATTGCAGCCGCTTATGCTATGAACAATTTTGAGGAACACCAGATAAAACCTGTTCCTGTAGACTTCCCGGTGGCAACCGATACTATTATGGTGACCAGGGATATTCGTCTTGAGCAGGTGGCAGGTGTTCTTTCAATACCTCTTGGTGAACTCAAAGCTCTGAACCCGCAGTACAGAACCAATCTGGTACCGGGTAAAAGCAAACCGATGTCGCTTACCCTGCCAATGCTATACCTGGGCCAGTTCATCGATATGCAGGATTCGATATCCTCATACCGTGCCGATTACTATTTTAAGCCGGGGGAAAAGACCGCCAGCCCGACAAGGTCGGTATATATCCCTGCCGATATTAAGGGAAAGACTAAACTGATATATACCGTGAAGGAGGGCGATAACCTGGGGTATATAGCAAGCTGGTACAATGTAGGCCTTTCGGATGTGAGATACTGGAATAACATTTACAGGAATACTATCAGGATTGGCCAGAAGATCAATGTTTTCGTTGATCCTGACAAGAAAGAGTACTACGCCGAAGTTGACAGACTTGGTTTTGAAGCGAAACAACAAAGAATAGGCAAGCCGGTAGCAACCAACACCGTTACCCCGGCCGATAACGGATTAAGCCAGGATTATGAATATTATACTGTTAGGAGTGGTGATACAGTGTGGGACATTGCCAAAAAGTTTGAAGGAGTATCAGCAACAGAAATACTGCAGCTTAACGGATTGTCCCAGTCGAGTATGATCAAGGCAGGTCAGAAACTCAGGATAAGAAGAAAACCATAATACTTTCCACATGCTCCCTGCTTAGTGCCCGCCGAAAGGCGGAGAGAAGTGGGTAGTTAGATTACTTTTAAGAAAAGAGCTTCTATATTAGATGAATGAAACCGTACAGGACCCTGATAATACTACTGGTCTTCCTGATATTCTTTTTCGGTCCCTCTCTTCTGGTAACCGGACCTGTTAAGATCGCTCCCGGATTCACAATCAGTTTGCCGGAATACCCGGTGCTTGAAGAAGCCGTTTCGATGATCCGGAAAAATAAGAACACGAACATGGAGGAACCTGTTCGTGCCGATACTATTGTCACTGATACTAGTGCCACTGATTCTGTAAAGGTTATTACCGGCCGGCCGGATGC
>JBJKPH010000482.1:0-4050 GCA_046706585.1 Bacteroidales bacterium
TTTCATTTCCGTGATGCCTACAAACCTTTATGGCCCGAATGACAATTACAACCTCGAGACCTCACATGTTTTGCCTGCCCTGGTCAGAAAAATGCATCTTGGAAAGTGCCTGGAGAACAATGACTGGACGGCAATACGAAAAGATCTCGATAAATACCCTGTTGAAGGTGTAAATGGCACCTCTTCGGAATCGGAAATACTTGAGAAGCTTTCAAAATATGGCGTCCATATATCAAAGGAAACCGCACACCTCACACCACATACTGCAAACCATGTTTCGATTACCTTGTGGGGCACAGGATCGCCCTACCGTGAATTCCTGTATGTCGACGACATGGCAGAAGCCTGTATCTATGTTATGGAAAATGTGGATTTTCATGATCTGAAAGCTCTTAGCTCGCCGCCCTCCGCCCACAGCCCACAGCCTTCAGCCATTAAAAACACCCATATAAACATTGGGACCGGAAACGATCTTACAATCAGGGAACTAGCGGAACTTATTAAAAAGATAACAGGGTTCAAAGGAGCGTTGAATTGGGACTCAACAAAACCTGATGGTACACCGCGGAAGCTCCTGGATGTTTCTAAAATAAATAATCTTGGGTGGAAGGAGAAAATTGAGCTTTCGTCCGGTATTAGTTTGATATACGATAAATATTGCACCTAAAAAGATGCAGAAAAGGATCCTGCTGATTACTCCGAGGTTTTATGGCACTGAGGATTACATCAGGTCAACGCTTGAAGATTTGGGATTTGAAGCTGTATGGATCGAGAACAGGTCGCTTCCACTCGATTATTATGGTACTCGGGCAAAACTAAGGCGGCTCAGGAAATTTTGTTTTTTAATCTTTGCTCCCCGGAAAAGGTACCTAAAGCATCAATTTAAGGGAATTGCCAATCATAGGTTTGATATTCTGTTCTCAATCAATGGTAATATAATCTGTAAATGGCTGTTCAGGAAACTAAAAGCGGTGAATCCGGATCTGTTTTCAGTAATCTACCTATGGGATTCAAGTCAAATGTATTCCTGGAATAAAGAAGTTTCTTTTTTTGACAGGGCCTTTACTTTTGATATTGAGGACTCAAAACACTTCAGTATCGAATACAAACCAAATTTCTATATTAAAAGTGAAAATGATTTACCCCGGGCAACAGAATTTGATCTTTGCTTCATAGGAAAATTTTCATTGTACAGGTATCTCATCACGGGCAAACTTAAAGAAAGCGGGGACATTGGTTCAGTAAGACATTTTATAAAGCTGTTTTCTGCATCACGTAATATTTTGCACTCCCGCTTTCTTTATTTCATTTTTACAGTGTTCCCATTTGGTAATGAATGGATTAAGGAATACACACTAAACTTTAAAGCCAATGAAGGCTTGCTGCCAGATAAAAATATTACGACAGAAGCTTTGGAATTTGCTGTGGCACAACAGATCATGCATTCATCAAATGTAATTCTTGACCTGCCATATCCCAGTCAGTCGGGGTATACTCACCGGCTCATTGAAGCACTGGCCAATGGAAAGAAGGTGATCACAACAAATAATAATATTTTAACTGAGGAATTCTATGATGCCCGGCAGGTCAGAATTATTGATTCCTTTCATCCTGTTATTGATACAGAGTGGGTAAGGAGCGTATTGTCATTTTCAGTTCATCCTGACCTGAAAGAACTTGAACTTTCGAAATGGCTAAAATCTGTATTGTCACTTGAATCTCACGGAAAGAAAAATTAACCTGGGCGTCCTGGTAAATCCCTTTTACCTTTACTGCCTCTCTTTTACACTGGCAATTTTCCTTTATTATTGGGGCTGGAGTGACCTGTACCCTGAATTGTCCTTTTCATTGCTGGCTTTCCTGGTCATTTCGTTTGCGGTCTTTCTGTTCCTGGGTAATAAAGTACATGCCGAAGGATTGAGAGGCGAAAATTATGTACAAAGCAAATATCTCTTTTTCGATGAAGTGATCCTGGTTATCATATTGATCCTGGCACTTATCAATGTTGTTTATATGGGGTATCTTCCTGTAATAGAGCATTCTGTTTCTTACAAAGAATACGGGATGCCCGTTATTGATCCTCTTTTTAATTCTCTGAGTATTTTTATTTCTGTTTATTATTTCGGTCTTTTTCTTAACACCAGGAGAAAAAAATATCTTTTATATATCTCTGTTTTTCTTTTAATTCACCTGTGTTTATTCAGAAGGTCATCGATAGTGTGGATAACTACCGGTTCTGTATTGGAATATATTTTTTTTAAAGGAAAAGTCAGAACAGCCATTATTCTTCTAACTTTGATTTTAGTGCCGGTATTTGCCTGGCTATTTGGAGTTTTCGGAAATACAAGGAGCCACCTGGGAAAGGATTTTGTACTTAATGATTTAAAAGCAAGCACACGGTTCAAAGAATCAGGTGTAAATTATAATGACTATATGACGTACCTGTACCTGTCATCTCCTCTGGCAAATCTTCAACAAAACCTGGAACCTTTAAATAGTGTGAACGATAAGACAGACTTTAAAAGGTTTATGTTATATTGTATTGTGCCTGAAAGCATTACGTTACGTCTTGAAAAAAATGCAGGAATGGTCCCACCGGAATATGAACTCATATCCCCAAACCTGATAGTTGGAACACTTTATATGGCAGGTGCCTGTACCATGGGCTGGCCGGGAATGTTTCTCATGCTGATCTATCTTATCTTTTTCATTGGTCTTTGTTTAATGATTGTTCATCGTATGAGATCATTTAACATGGTCACATATTCACTTTTATGCACAACTGTGATATTATTGATATTTTCCAATTTTCTTAACAGGCTTGATATAATCATGATGCTCTTTGTATATCCTGTATTATTTGAAATACTTTTCAGGAAAGATGTGAGTCTTCATCTTAAGCATTAATGACAACCTTCGGTTAAGAGCTATATATTTTAATTTCTGTTACCGCTGAGA
Organism: Bacteroidales bacterium; assembly: GCA_046706585.1. Classification (GTDB taxonomy): domain Bacteria; phylum Bacteroidota; class Bacteroidia; order Bacteroidales; family VadinHA17; genus JBJKPH01. Next base: position 2,959 of record JBJKPH010000482.1, read on the forward strand.
GTATTACAATGAAACACAGGATTAAAATAGCTTTTATTGTTACCAGTATTTACAGGTGCGGTCCGTTAAATGTAGTACATGAACTTGTTAATAAATTGAATGGATCCGGGGGGGTTGAATGCGAAGTATATTACCTTGACAAAGATGATAGCAGAGGGTTGGTTTTTAATGCAAAGGTAAACAGGCTGAAGTTATGTCGCTTCCCTTTCAAAGAGTACGACATTATACATACGCATGGGCTGAAGCCTGATTTCTTTGCCTTTATTTTCAGGAAGAAAATCAAATATCATATATCGACCATTCATAACCAGGTATTTGATGATCTCAGGCTCTCTTACAATCCTTTGACAGCAGCTGTTTTTGGTAACCTTTGGCTTCTGGCCTGGACGAGGGCAGACAGACTTGTTTGCGTGTCAGATACGCTGTCTCAGTATTATTTAAAATGGTTTTCTAAACCCAAAATTATAACCATTCATAATGGCATAGGTTCCTGTTCAACACCTGACATATCAGATCAGGATTTTTTGGACAAAATAGCGGGTTATAACGAAAAAGGTCTTAAAATATTGGGGTTTACAGGTGTACTTTCCAGGAGAAAAGGACTGGAGCAGTTGCTTGCTGTGACTGCACAGAATAGGCACTTATATGCAGTAGTACTTATAGGAAATGGTAAGGCGCAAAGAAGATTAATGAATATGGCCCTGGAGTACGGGATTGACGAAGTATGTTATTTTGCCGGGTTTAAGGTAAATCCATTAGCATATTACAGGTATTTTGATATTGTGGTTATTCCGTCCAGGGCAGAAGGTTTCTGCCTGACCCTGGCAGAAGCAGTACAGCAGAGGAGACCGGTAGTCTGTTCAAATATTAATGTCTTTAAGGAGTTATTCTCGGAATCCGAGATCAGTTTTTTTACTTTGGACAATATTGAATCGCTTGCCGAATCGCTGATTAATAGCGAAATGACTTCATCTGTCAGGACAAGTGCCGCATATGAAAAATATTTAAAAAGTTATACCTCTGAACAGATGGCAGAAAAATACCTTGGTTTGTACCTCGGGTTAAAATAAACGAGGTCAATTGAAATTTGTT
>JBJKPH010000483.1:0-4822 GCA_046706585.1 Bacteroidales bacterium
GTGGCAGGATTTAACAGTAGATCAGGAGATGTTCTGCCCCGTTTCAGTTAAGTACTCTATATACGAAAAACAGGCTGCCTGGGGGGCAACCTGCTTAACAAAACCTAAAACTTGATCGTAGAAGAAACTACTCAGTGAAGTATGAAGTGCTACTTAACTGCGAAAACATTCTCGTAATTAGTTACGAGTTTTGGAAAATAGACTGATATAAGCTGTACGTGCTCAATATCGGTCAGCTGAGTGCGGGTCAGAACTTTCTGATGATAGTATTCTGACTTGTTTAGTGCAAGATCTGAAGAGCTAAACCCTTCTTTCCTGTACTTTTTTTCAGCTTTCTTAACACCAAAATAGTCACCGTTGCAATCGTACTGGATCGTAAGTTCATCGGAAACTACTAAATAACTGGTGCATCTCTTTTTTGAGTCATCAACACCTACCTTTACCTTCATATCAGAATTTTCATAAGAGATAACATAGGTTTTTAACTCAACCCCGTTGAATACAACCGGTGTAGAAGCAACCTCGACAATATAATTGCCAAGACTCGAGTACGTTTTTCCTTTTGCCACAGGGCCTTTGGCGTAGGTGGCAAATCCCATAATCAAAGTGGCTGCAAATAAACTAAGAATTCTTTTCATGGCTGCGATTTTATTTTTCGTTTATCACAATTAATCCCTGTCCTGTCATAACTGTGATCAATTTTCATTCAACATATAGACGAACAAATATCAGTATTGTTGCAACGAGTTTTGTTAACAATTTGTTAAATTCTACAAAGTGCTGATCTGGTGCTGTGAATGGCAATAATTTTTCTATAACTGGCGGGATAAAAATTGTTATATACAGGGATAATGAATCAAAAAATTGCATACCTTGCACAGGTAAAGATCGATTTATGTTACAAAATCTATCATACTGTTTCATGTTGAACCGCCTTGGCAGGCGGCTCTATGAGTGCCGTATGTTCTACAGTCTCTCTTAGACCCTTATATCCCTGCTATATCGCTGGCAGCACTTTCCCATTTATTATTTCAAATTTTCCAGGATGAAAGGTCTTATTTTCAATATAAAAAGATATGCAATACACGATGGTCCGGGTATCAGGGTCACCTTTTTCCTTAAAGGGTGTCCGCTGGAATGTTGGTGGTGCCATAATCCCGAGGGGATCTCCCCAGCTACAGAGGAGGTCTTCAGGATCGACAGGGTAGGAGAGAATGAGTTCAGGGTGCCTGAGACTGTCGGTCGTGAATATAGTATTGAGGAAATAGTTAAGATGGCTGAAAAAGACAGGATCTTTATGGATGAGTCGGGCGGTGGTGTTACTTTTTCAGGGGGTGAACCTATGATGCAGCCGCGGTTTCTGGTTGAATCTCTGAAGGCTTTTCATGCCCTCGGCTACCATACTGCTGTTGATACATCGGGTTATGCAAGCAGGAAGGTTGTAGATGATGTAATGGCAAATACCGACCTGTTCCTGTTTGATATCAAGCACATTGAGTCTGGACTTCACGAGAAGTATACAGGTGTGTCAAATGAGGTTATCCTGGGTAACTATGACGCAATAATGAAAAGCGGAAAGGATGTAATAATAAGGTTCCCGGTCATTCCCGGAGTAAATGATAATCATGATCACCTGGAAAAGGTCAGGGATTTCATAGGAACGTATAACAGTAAAAATCTTCTCAGGTTCGATCTTTTGCCTTACCACCGGATAGGAACTTCAAAGTACCGGAGGTTCAACAGGGAATACAGGATGAACGGTGTGGAACAACCCGATACCGAAATGATGAAAAGCCTTAAGGCATTTTTTTCCAAATCGGGTGTTAAAGTTAAAATTGGCGGATAAATAATTATGGAGATGAAACTTACCGAACGAGTTATTAAGTTAAGGGAGCAGAGCATGAACGCAATAGAAACCATCTCTGCTGAAAGGGCCTTTCTGGTCACCGAATTCTATAAGAGCGACGAGGCCAGGGAACTGGCTGTACCGATTAAGAGGGCCAGGGCTTTTGAATATATTCTAAAGAACAAGAAGTTATGTATTAATGATGGCGAACTGATCGTGGGCGAGAGGGGCCCTGCTCCCAAGGCAACCCCGACATACCCGGAAATCAGCCTTCATTCAATTGATGACCTGGATATACTTGATTCACGTGAAAAGGTATCATTCAAGTCAGATGACGAGGTGAGGAGGATATACACCGAAGATATTATTCCCTACTGGTCTGGAAAGAGCAACAGGGATAAGATTATGGATGCGATGACACCTTCATGGCTGAAGGCGTACAAGGCAGGTATATTTACGGAATTTCAGGAACAACGTGCCCCCGGCCATACTGTACTGGGGTACAAAATGTTCAGGACCGGCTTTCTTGACCTGAAGGAAGAGATAGAGGAGAGTATCCAGACTCTTGATTTCTACAATGATCCTGATGCATACGACAAGCATCAGGAACTTAAGGCAATGCTGATCGCCTGCGATGCGATCATAATGTATGCAAACAGGCATGCCGATGCTCTAAGGCAAATGGCATCAAAAACGAAAGATGAGAAAAGAAAAGCCGAGCTAAAAGAGATGGAAAGAATATGCCGCAAGGTGCCTGCCAGCAGACCGGAGACTCTCCATGAAATGCTCCAGCACTACTGGTTTATACACCTGGGCGTGGTTACCGAGCTTAATCCATGGGATTCATTCAATCCGGGAAGGCTTGATCAGCACCTTAATGAAGTTTACCAGAAAGATATTGAGAAGGGGATCTTAACCGAAGAAGAGGCATTTGAGCTGCTTGGATGTTTCTGGGTTAAATTCAATAACCATCCTGCTCCTCCGAAAATAGGAGTAACTGCTCTCGAAAGCAATACTTTCACAGACTTTTGCCTGATAAATCTCGGCGGATTAAAGGAAGATGGATCGAATGCCGTGAACGATATGTCATACCTCCTCCTGGATGTAATTAAGGAGATGAGAATATTGCAGCCCAGTTCGATGGTACAGATCAGCAAGAAGAACCCTGATAGTTTTATCTTCAAGGCACTGGATATCATAAAAACAGGATTCGGACAACCCTCATGCTTCAATACCGATGCCATTATCCAGGAACTGCTGCGTCAGGGCAAGTCGATAGAGGATGCACGAAACGGAGGCGCCTCCGGCTGTGTCGAAACAGGGGCTTTCGGGACAGAATGCTACTGGCTCACAGGTTATTTTAACCTGCCCAAAGTGCTTGAGGTTACTCTTAATAACGGTAAGGATCAGCGTACGGGTGAGACGATAGGATTACCCACGGGGGATGTTTCGGAATTTAAATCGTTTGATGAGCTCATGAGTGCATTCAGAGAGCAGCTGAACTATTTTATCGATATTAAGATCCGTGGCAACAATGTAATTGAGAGGATATTTGCCAGGAACCTTCCTGTGCCCTTCCTTTCATTGCTTATCGAAGACTGTATTGGCAATGGAAAGGATTACAATAATGGCGGAGCAAGATACAATACAAGTTATATCCAGGGAGTGGGCCTTGGCAGCATAACAGATATTCTGAGTTCTGTCAGGTACAACATTTATGATAATAAAAAATACTCATTCAAAGAGATCAATAATGCCCTAAGGGATAACTTCAAGGGACATGAGAAGCTTCAGTATGACCTGATATACAACAGTCCTAAATACGGGAACGATGATGATTATGCCGACAGGCATGCCGTAGAGGTGTTTGAGATTTTTTACGATGCCGTAAACGGCCGTCCCACATCAAGGGGAGGAATTCACAGGATTAACATGCTGCCGACTACATCGCATGTCTATTTCGGAAGTGTTATTGGTGCAACTCCCGACGGAAGGAAAGCATATGTACCACTTTCAGAAGGCATTTCTCCCTTCCAGGGAGTAGATCGCCTGGGTCCGACAGCTGTTATTAAGTCAGCATCAAAGATCGATCATCTGCGTACAGGAGGAACACTGCTCAATCAGAAGTTCAGTCCCCAGTTCTTTGAAGATGAGGAGAGCTATGCTAAACTTACGGCTCTTATAAGGAGTTATTTCAAGATGGACGGGCACCACATTCAGTTTAACGTTGTGGATGCTGATACTCTCAGGGATGCACAGAAGCACCCTGAACTGTACCGTGACCTGATCGTCAGGGTAGCAGGATATAGTGATTACTTTAATGACCTGGGCGAAGATCTTCAGAATGAGATTATCAGGAGAACTGCCCATGAACAACTTTGAACCAACCAAAATGATAAATTATGATCAATAAGGAAACTTACATCGAACGGAGGAATAAACTGAGAAAGAGTGTGGGATCGGGATTAATTCTGCTTCTTGGCAACGACGAGAGTCCCATGAATTATGCCGATAATACATACCATTTTCGACAGGATAGTTCTTTCAGATACTTTTTTGGCCTTGATTACCCCGGTCTTGCCGGAGTATTGGATTGTGACACGGGAGTAGATACGATCTTTGGAGACGATCTTACCGTTGAGGATTTCGTATGGATGGGACCACAGCCGACCATTGCCAAACGGGCTGAAGAATTCGGAATTGGCAAAGCGGGTACTGTCAGAGATCTTGTATTACTCCTCCAGGATTCGATGAAGAAAGAGAGGAAAATTCATTTCTTACCGCCCTACCGGGCAGGAAACAAGATAAAGCTGTTCGAGTGGATGGGTATACTGCCTGCGGAAGCTGCAAAGGAGTCGTCTATTGAACTTGTTCTGGGCGTTGTCAACCAGAGAAACTTTACGACAGATTACGAGATCGAAGAGATCAGGAAAGCAGCCGATAAATCAGAAGATATGCATGTTACAGCCATGCGTA
>JBJKPH010000484.1:0-6417 GCA_046706585.1 Bacteroidales bacterium
AACAGGATTTTCAACTGGTGCTGGTGAATGTGTATCGCTTTCGGCATTATATGCAGCAGCCCTTTTTATTGTTGCCGGCATTCCGCTCGAAAACATTTTTCTTGTTGCCACTCCCCTGCACTCTCAAAATTTCGTGCTTGAAGGTGACGGTGTATTAACAAATAACCGAAGAATCGTTACTAAAAACATGTGGTTCAATGGCACCAGCCTGTCGACCAAGGCAAGACGTGCACTGGAGAATGAGAAAGTGACCATAGTAACAGATATTACAGGTTATATTCATGTTGCATACGACACTGCAACGATCGAACGGGAGCAATACCATAGATTCACGGCGGGACTGGAAAGCTATCTCAACACAAAACTGACACCCGATATCTTTATTAACTTTCTGCGTTTCAAATCTGTATATAAGAAACTTTTCCAGTACAGGGTTGATCAACCGGCATGTACCGGTTATCTGTCGCTAGAGAAATTATTCGAGTATGAGCACTCGAGCCAATTCAGCGTGAATGGTGAGACGAGGGAAAACCTGATAAAAGAAATTGACGGTGATGAATTCAGCCTGTCGCCTATCCATGGGAAAATAGTATTAATTAATATTGAAGAGATCATCCCGTCTTCAGGCCTGGATGATCTTCAGCTATTATTTGATAAACTGGCATCCGGGAGTGACGGTATGATGACTGATGATCTTACAGGTTTGGCCGAAGACCTTGTCAGTTTCATTACTACCAGCCCAAGATTGCCTTCGGCAGAAAAAAAATTTGTAAGGCAACCCTACCCTGACATTAAAACCGGAGACAGCCGTGAAGAGATTATCAACAAGATCAATAGTTTGTCGGGAGTACCAGGCATGGCCCGCCTCGCAAGATATGTATTCCGCGATATGGATTTTATCGACTGGCACCCCTTTGTAAAAGCGGCTATCGAAAGGAACAATGTGGCAGCCTGTGAACTGTCAGGCCTCTCTACCGGTGAACTCTATAAACGGATAAATGATCTTGATAATTCATCGGTATATGAAGGCAGGAGACTGGCGATGCCTGATGAAACATGGAACTTCGGAAGGGGTGATGGTGTTGAAAAGGCTTTTCTGCTGGCCTCCGTGCTTGTAACCCGGCAACCTGAAAGAAGTGTCCGTATATCAATAGACCTAACTAAGGCAGAAGTATTCCATGAAGGTGAATGTTTCAGCTTTGACTCCTCTAAATCGCTATCGGCTGATATCCTGATAGAAGATAGGAACTACAGGATAGAATGAACTGAAAACTATTTTAGCACTATTTCCCTGACTACTTTCTCCCCTGCCCTTTCATTAAGTCTTTCGATCAATGCTTCCCTGATCATCATCAGTTCGTTCCTCACAACCGATGAATTCAGATGTACATACAGGACTCCTTTCTTTATATAGACCCTGGTTGTTCTCCTTGATATCGCCTTTCCTGCTATCTCCTCCCATGATTTCAGCACACCGACCTCCTTGAGCCTGGAATCTATATCCATCTCTTTACGATACTCATTTAGTGCATCAGACAGGGATATGGTCCTGCTTCTTCTCATTCATGCTCTGCTTTACCATTAATAATGACCTCTTCAACCCCGTTATTTATCCTGAACAGCCTGTAGTCTGTATCTATTGCCCCAAGTATCGACGAGAGCCTTTCCTGGTGTGTATCGGTAATAAATATCTGTCCGAACCTGTGGTTGGATACCAGTTTTATTATCTGCTTAACCCTGTTTTCATCAAACTTGTCGAATATGTCATCCATAAGCAGTACGGGCTTCACACCGCCCATTGATGTAATATACTCAAACTTTGCCAGTTTAAGTGCAACCAGGTAGGACTTTTGCTGGCCCTGTGAGCCAAGTTCCTTAATAGGGTAACCATTCATGTTCAGTTCAAGATCGTCCTTATGGATCCCTGCAGTGGTATATTGCATTTGCCTGTCGCGTTCCAGGCTCCTTTCGAGCAATTCGGCCAAACCTGCTTCTTTGAGTTGAGACCTGTAGATAAGTTCCACTTTTTCCCTGTTCCCGGAAATATGTGTATAGTATTCCTGGAAAACAGGTATCAGTTCTTCAACGAATTTGCTTCTTGCCTTGTAAATAAGTTCGGAAGCGGGAACCATATGATGTTCCCACAACGAAAGCATTTCCCTGTCACTAAGACCTCTTCCGCCATTTTCCTTTAGCAACCTGTTCCTGTTTCTGAGGGCTTTATTATATCTGATCAGTGCATCGAGGTATTCACGGTCATACTGGCTTATTACACTGCTCATGAATTTCCTTCTTTCCTCGCTGCCTTCAAGAATAATGCTGCTGTCGGATGGTGATATCATAACCACGGGGAACCTGCCGATATGATCCGACAGGCGTTGATATTCCTTCCCGTTACGCTTGACTGCTTTTCTTTTGTCACGCTGAAAGGCACATGATACTTCATCATCGCCATGATCACTTCTGAACAGGCCCTTGACAATAAAGTAATCATCACCATGTCGTACATTTCCGGAATCGATACCTGAAAAATAACTCTTTGTCAGCGACAGGTAATGAATGGCATCCAGGATATTGGTCTTACCAACACCATTGTCACCGACAAAACAGTTGATTTTTGGAGAAAAACTAAGATCGGTTTCTCCATAATTCTTGAAATTATTCAGGATAAGGTTATCAAGATACATATTAATGCAAGGGATAAAAGTGATTACTGCAAAATTAGTAAAACTATCCATCAGAAGAACCTCTTCTGAGGTCATTATTATAAACACCTGGCATGTAATATATAAGGGGTTGACTTTTTTTTTATACAATTATTTCAAAAAAAGATGAAAAAGCATACTTTTGCACAACCAAAATTGACTATGTACCAGCAGTAAACAAAGAATAGAAAATGGCAAAAGCTAGCAAAAAGAAAGAGGAAAGAAAGCGTCTGGATGGTGTTGAGGAGACCCTGACTAAAACCGAACAGTTCATAGAAGACAATTATAAACAGTTACTATATGGGCTGGCAATTGTCGTGGTAATTGTAGGAGCTGTCTGGCTGGTAAAAATAAGGCTGAACAGCAGGGCTAATGAAGCTCTTTCACAGATGTATGTTGCAGAAGACTATTTTTCCAAAGACTCGCTCAATTATGCATTGAACGGAGACGGAAACTACCTTGGCTTCCTTGATATAGCCAGCACATACAAGCTTACCCGCCCCGGGAACCTTTCGAACTATTATGCAGGTGTTTGCCTGCTCAGGCTTGGTCAGTATGAGGATGCCATAAAATATCTTGAGAAATTCAGGAAGAATGATAATGCTGTTGCTCCTGTTGCTTATGGCTGTATTGGTGATGCTTATGTTGAGCTTGGTGACACAGAAAAAGGAATCAGTTATTATCTTAAGGCAATCGATTATTCCGATAATTCGTTCTACGATCCGATATATCTTTTGAAAGCCGGCGAATTGTATGAGATGCAGGGCGATAATGAAAAGGCACTTGAGATGTACCAGACGATAAAGGATAAATACCCCGACAGTACAGAAGGAAGTAACATCGACAAATACATCGTTCGCGTAAAGATCAACTAACCAGCGATTAATGGCTACAGCTGACCTCTCATCCTATGATCCGTCATCTGTTCCTGACGCCTCGGCAATGAAATTCGGGATTGTCGTATCGGACTGGAACAACAGGATTACTTTTTCGCTTCTTGAAGGCTCGCTGAACACTCTTCGAAAATTTGGTGCCGGGAATGAGAATATTTTTGTTAAGCACGTTCCCGGAAGTTTCGAGCTTACGCTTGGCGCGCAATTGCTGGCCGGGAATATTGATGTTGATGCAGTTATATGCCTGGGATGTGTTGTTCAGGGTGAAACACCTCATTTCAAATATATTTGTGATAGTGTGACAGCCGGACTTACCAGGTTGAATATCGATTATAATCTCCCTTTTATTTTCGGAGTACTGACCACATCCGACATGCAGCAGGCTATCGACAGATCAGGTGGTAAGCATGGTAATAAAGGTGATGAGGCAGCAATTACTGCGATCAAAATGGTTGCCCTGAAAAATGATCTCGAAAAAGGCTTATCTCAGGATCTTACGAACGAAAGCCACCGTGAAGTATGACATCAGGAATAATCCGATAAATCCTTCAATACCCGACATCCACCTTATTGCTCCGTAGGGGTAATGATCACCATAACCAATAGTAAGGAATGTTATTGCACTGTGATAGAATGACCGGCCAACAGCTGACAGATCATCATTCACCGATGGAATAATGTCAGCCTTGGTAAACAGTATCTCAAGTAGATAAACAAGGCTGAAAAAGACATATGACACTCCCATCGATACCAGCACCCTGATAGGATTGGTTGCATACTGACCGGCTGCATCAAAAACCAAGTACCTGAACCCGTAATTGATATAGGGACCCATTCGTCTTAAACCCTTCCTCTCATTGATCTCCCTTGTAAGGTTCACTTTCGATTCAAGCCTTTTGAACATTACATAAGCCCTGTCTTCATCTTCGTATTTCCCTGTAACATTGAAGTTCTGTTTAAGTATCCTGAACTGCTCTGCTTTCTGCCACATATCAGTATTCTCCTGACCAAGTATTGTTTCCAGGCACCTGTTCTTGATCCAGTCCATATACAATTTGCCCACAAGCCTCATTCCCGAAAGGTTCATAGTATTCACTTTGACATCCATATTGAATGGCTCCAGGTCGATAATATCCCTTACTATCGAGTCTGACAGATCCAGTTCATCGGCACCGGCCAACCTCAGATCGACATAATGGTCAAGGTGACACGATTGCAGGCTAAGGATCCTGAATCTGGATGTACTGAAACTGAGGGCACCATTGCCGAACTCTGTGCGCTCAAAGTTCATTTCTGCGTCATGCATCTCCATCAGAGTAAAATCCTTGGTGCCTGTACCCATCATGGTCCTTTTAAAGAAAAACCTGTTACCAGAAAAAGAGGCTCCTTCAAATGAAATGTCCCCGTTACCAAACAGAGCCCTATTGAAGTTTACACGACCATTTCCAAAATCAACGGCCCTGAAATCAACCCTGCTGTCACCAAATTCAGTTCTTTCGAATACTATATCGCCCTCTCCGAATACCGAATAATGAAAGTCAACCCTGCCGGAGACAATCCTTGCAATTTTAAATGTGAATCTTCCCTCCCCGAAATGGGTGTTGATAAACAGAAGATCGCCTGAGTTAAACTCTGTATTGGCAAATGTCACTTCACCTTTTGAGAATTTCATATCCTGAAAATCCTTGAGGCCATTCCCTATTACTGCATTCTTAAATATGAAGTCACCCTCACTAAACTCGGCTCCGGTAAATTCTATATGTCCCCCGGGAATATATACTCCCGAAAACGAAACATCACCTGTGCCAAACCGTGAATAATTGAAGAGCACCATCCCCCTGTTGAAATACGAACCTTCAAAACTCACGCCTCCGTCGCCGAAATCAACAAATGAAAAATCAGTTGCATGGTGTGCTTCGAAAAAAGCGTTCCTGGCCGACAACCGGTTGATACTGACCATCTCCTTCTTATCCATATTGTGATGCTGCCTGTAGAATGAGAGTGACAGATCTTCAATGAAACAGTTGTCAAGCATCAGTTCACTTCCATCTTCTATCATCTTGTATATCTCGCTTGTATCCATATTACCGAATAACTCGGTAGCGAGCTCCTCACCCCTGTCACCGATAAAAGTAATAATAGCTGTCCTGGGATATTTACGGCCGTCATCAGTAATAAACTTGAGATGCTTGATCTCGACCTTGTATGATGAATAGTGAAGTTCCATTCAACGAATATATAAATAATGTTGGAATGTTGGAATAAGGGAATGTTGGAATAATGTCACCTGCTATCCTGTCTTCCGCAGAGCACCTTATAGCTGCAATACCTGCAGGCATCGGTACGTGATGTCATCCTGAAAGGGAAATCCGGATCAAATATGTCCGATATCCTTGACTTTAGTCTTTCAATAAAGCTTTCTCTTACTCTCTCGTAGTCATCCAGTAAGCCCTTGTTTTCTCCATTTTTTACTGTAAAAATATCGGAAAAATCATCCGAATACATTTTTCGTACAGGATAAAGTGCCGGCCTTATTTTACTATTTCCATGAATAGTACGATACACCTCGCAATATAAAAGGGTCTGAAAGGCTGCACTGTTTCTTCTGGTATCGTATGCGAACAAGCTGTCTAAATCATTTATTTCGAGGCTGTCACTTCCCGATTTATAGTCGAGTACCCTGATTGTTCCGTCTGCCATATCTAAACGGTCGATATAGCCTCCAACCATTACTCCGGGGATATTATTGTTCAGGCCTTTACAGATGAGGGCCTTATATTTCCCTTCAAGGGAGATTATCCTGAAAGGCGCAGTCACAC
>JBJKPH010000485.1:0-4692 GCA_046706585.1 Bacteroidales bacterium
CTGTACTTTTGGTATTACTCAATGCAAGTATAATAAATGTGGGTGGCGTTTGCAAGCTGTAATCAAATGTGCAGGTCATATACGAAATTGTTAATAAAATATCCTGACCTGATCGTTATAAAAGGCATTATCTTTTTTCGTTTTTGTAACTTTGCAGACCATATAACGTGGATATCATTTTATGGCTGCAAATTACCTTGATGAGTTAAATCCGGCACAGCGTGAGGCGGTGGTGAATACCAGTGGGCCCGCTCTTGTGATAGCCGGTGCGGGAGCCGGAAAAACGAGGGTTTTGACCTACAGGATCTCATACCTGCTGAACAGCGGAGTGAACGCATCGGGCATACTGGCTCTTACTTTTACAAACAAGGCAGCAGGCGAAATGAAGGAACGGATAACCGGCCTTGCCGGATATTCAACTTCAAGATATCTTTGGATGGGTACCTTCCACTCGATCTTTGCCAGGATACTCAGGAAGGAATCGGAAAGGCTGGGCTACCCGTCTAATTACACTATTTATGATTCAACCGATTCAAAGAACCTTATCAAGTCTATTATCAGGGAACTAAATCTCGATGATAAGGTGTACAAACCATCAACCGTTGCAGCCAGGATATCTTCGGCAAAGAACAACCTGGTTACTGCCGGCCAGTATTCAACTATCTCATGGACAAGGGAAAGAGACTCGGCTGCTAAGATGCCGCTGACAGGAGAAATATATAAAATATATTCGGCCAGGTGCTTCAGGTCAGGCGCCATGGATTTTGATGACCTTCTGTTGAATACAAATATCCTCTTCAGGGATTTCCCCGTGGTACTCGAAGAGTACAGGAAAAAATTCGATTACATACTGGTCGATGAATTTCAGGACACCAACTATGCGCAATATCTCATAGTAAAGAAACTGTCGGAAATACACCGGAACCTGTGTGTTGTAGGCGATGATGCACAGAGTATATACTCATTCAGGGGTGCACGCATCGAGAATATTCTGAATTTCAGGAATGATTATCCCGACTACAGGCTTTTTAAACTGGAGCAGAACTACAGGTCTACACAAACCATTGTCGGTGCAGCAAACAGCATAATAGACAAAAACACGGGACAGATAAGGAAAAATGTCTTTTCGAAGAATACCGGTGGAAATAAGATCAGGATCTTAGAGTCGGTTAACGATTAAGAGGAGGGGGTCAGGATCGCTTAGGATATTTTCGACTCAAGCCTCAGGGACAGGATCAGATGGGACGAGTACGCGGTACTCTACCGCACTAATGCACAATCCAGGATATTGGAGGAATCGCTGAGAAAAAGAAATATCCCCTATAAAATTTACGGTGGCCTCTCGTTCTATGAAAGAAAGGAGATAAAGGATATCCTGGCATATATGAGGATGCTGCTGAATCCTAACGATGAAGAGGCTCTGAAAAGGACCATCAATTATCCGAAAAGGGGAATAGGAACAACTACCCTGGAAAGAATAATAGAAGCTTCACATGTAAAAGACATCTCTCCCTGGGCCATAATATCAAACCCCGGCCACGATTTCTCGATTCTCACACCCTCAACATGGAAAAGGATTGAGACCTATTCGAACCTTATCGCGAAACTCACACACATGAACGAAGGAGCGAATGCCTATGATGCAGCCAGAATGGTTATTGCCGAAACAGGTATCGGTCGTGAACTGACCGGCGGACAAACTCCCGAGGAGGTAAGCAGGTATGAGAACATGCAGGAATTGCTTAATGCCATAAAGGAGTTTACCGAAGCTGCCGAAACAAACGGTGAACCCACTGGTCTTGACTCCTACCTCGCAACGGTTTCACTGCTTACCGACATGGATACCGAAGGTGATGAAGACAGGAACAAGGTAACCCTGATGACTATTCACTCTGCAAAAGGACTGGAATTCAGGAATGTATATGTAGCCGGACTGGAGGAGAACCTTTTTCCTTCGATAATGTCGCTCGGCACCGATAAGGAAATAGAGGAGGAAAGGCGGTTGTTTTATGTAGCATTGACCCGTGCGATGGAAAATGCAACACTTTCGTTTGCCCGGAACAGGTACAAATGGGGCAATCTCGAAAGCTGCAGGCCCAGCAGGTTTATTTCTGAAATTGAAGAAAAATTTATTGAATACGTACAGAACACCGGTTTGAGATTTAACGTAGGGGGAAGTTCAGTAAGGGAAAGCAACACAGTGTATCGCCGGCCAGGCACGAAACCTACAAATGAAATAGTTAAGCCGCCGTCAAACCTGAAAAAGATCTCACGTGAAAATAAAGGTGAAAATGATTTCAGTTATACGCCCTCAATAGGTGAATTGAAAATTGGTGACCGGGTTTCTCATGAACGGTTCGGAAACGGAATAATAAAATCTATTGACGGCAAGCCACCCAATACCACCGCCGTTGTCGATTTCGCGGGAACCGGTGAAAAAAAGCTTCTTCTCAGGTTCGCAAAACTGAAAATAAGAGACTAGTACTGGTCTGCAGGCATATCAGCGTTTACCTGGATCAACTGGTAACCCTGCAATGAGATCTGGTTCTTGATATTGTTGTTTACCTCCTTTGTTTCAGTCCGTGAGGTCAGTTTGCCGTTCTCCCATGTTTCCATTGCCATCAGCAGGCCTCCCTGGAACTCAGTCAATCCGAAATATGGAGACATACCTGCTTTCTGCCATGCTTTTCTGTTTATTTTGAGGTCAATATCCTTTGAATACCACATTATCACTTTCGAATCCTGGTTGTTATACTCGTATTCATCACACTTGTAACCGGCAATTACTTTTGTCCTCCCCGTTTTGTTCAGATTTTCATCAGTGAATTCTTCATCTGAAGAACCGGTCTCGTCGCCGGTGGCCGTTTCATCATCAGCCATACCATCAAGGGGGGATATCATACCTGCCTTCTGTTCCGACCCGTCGGCCAGCATCATAAAACAATTGTTTTCTATATCGAAAACAAATAATGCCGATCCTTCCTGCCCTGGCTCAGGATCAAGCGCCTTGATCCTGATCGCCGTATTTGGCTGGTTGTCTGCAAAGTACATTATATAATCATATCTCCCGGGCGACTCTTCTGTAAATGACTCCGTTTCCATTCGTATCATCCCTGTGAAATCATAATTATCCTTATGCTGAATGGTCACTGCACCGGCCCCTAAACCAAGGGCTGACAGGTCAATGCTGCCGAAACCCATACTTTCGTTTTCATTAGTCTCACCCCTGCTTTCACCGGTTGAAACCTCACCGGCATTTTCATCTGTGGAAACGCCTGCAACAGCAGTAGTATCTTCATCTGCACCCTTTATGGAATTAACGATCTTGTTCCTGAGGTTCAGAACCCCTTTCCCGATCGCCTTCTCCTCCTCCTCATTGATAGTTGAAGTAGTTGTCTTTTTTACTTTCTTCTTTAAGATGCTTGTCACCTGACCGTTTGCCACCTGAGTGAATGCAAGTATAATAATACCCAGTATAATAAGTTTCCCCTGTTTCATAAACATATGATTTAGAATGTTAGATGTTAAATTTAAGAATAAACATAATGAATTAAAAATAATGATTGCAAATGTCAGAAGGGTTGATTTCTTAAACCTCCCATATTTCTACAATTCAAAGTTCAGGTAAACAATTATTCTTCCCTTCCCGAACTTCAGTTCAATATGGTCCGATACCGATTCATTAAGCGTTCCTCTCCACCAGCTGTTTAGTTCAAGCTCTTCAACCGGGTATTTTAATCCTTTTGCCGTGACCTTTGTGCCGGGATCAAGCGAAAAGAGGGAGACCTGCTGTCCGGGTCTTGTAGTAACGGATGAATCTTCAAGAAAGGGAATGAATATCCCGTGATCGGTAACCATCTGTACATTCGCCAGCTTAGCATAGTCAGCCAGAAGGGAGATATTCCCCAGTGTATGATCATCCCTGAGACCTGTTGCACCAAGGATAGCAATATCACTTAACCCATAGTTAACACTGTATTTCACGGCCTTTGTCAGGTCGTTAGTCTCCTGGTCATTATCAGCATGAAGAATTGCAGCATACTTCTCACGCAGTTCCTCCGGAACCGAGTCGAGGTCACCGACTATTGCCCACGGATGTAATCCTCTTTTCTCCAGACCTTTGATTGCCCCGTCGCAGCAAACTATCCTGCCGGCATTATTGAGGTATCCAAGCGGGATCTCATGTTCCGGGAACCTGCCATTTGCAAGTATAACATCTTTAGACTTCATTCCCGTTTAATTTCATTCGGTATTCACTTCTCCAGTTTACAAATCCGGCAAATGCCATAACAGTATACAAGGTAAATAAAATAACTGTCGGATAGAGTCCTTTATAAATATAAAGAGCTATTGACACAGCATCAACAATAATCCAGAGTATCCAGTGCTCGAGCAGTTTCCTTGCAAGCATCCATGTCGCAACTACCGATAGTGCAGTGGTAAACGAATCACCCACCGGCACAGGGGAGTCGGTGAAATATTTCAGCACGTACCATAGAACGACATTTAATAAAACAGACATGGCCAGGAGTTTCAGGGCGAGTCTTTCCCCAGTGCGTGACACCTCCAGGTCATCTTCGTTTCCTCCTCCTCTCTTCCACCAGTACCACCCGTAAAAACTTATCCCGAGGTAATAAACCTGCAGACCCATATCGGCATTGAACCTTGCCGCGAAAAAAACCCAGATATAGA
>JBJKPH010000486.1:0-20083 GCA_046706585.1 Bacteroidales bacterium
TACCAAAGGACGACAGGCATTTCGACAGATTCTCAGGCAGGGTAATTTTTCCGATCCACTCTCTTTCGGGTCAGGTACTGGGATTCGGTGGCCGCACCCTTAAAAAGGATGCAAAAACAGCTAAGTATGTCAATTCACCCGAATCTGACATCTACCACAAGAGCCGGATCGTATATGGTATCTACCAGGCTCGCAAATCAATCCTCAGGGAGGATATGTGTTACCTGGTTGAGGGATACACCGATGTGCTTTCATTACATGAGGCAGGACTGGAGAATGTGGTAGCCTCTTCGGGAACAGCACTTACACAGGAACAGATAAGGCTTATCAAACGCTTTACAACAAATATTTCTATCCTTTACGATGGCGATGAAGCCGGTATCAAGGCGTCGCTCAGGGGAATTGACCTTGTGCTGGAAGAGGGGATGAATGTTAAGGTGACAGCCCTGCCGGCAGGTGAAGATCCCGACTCCTGGTCAAAAAAGCTCAGCAAAGAAGAGTTTGCTGCTTACATAAAGGATAACGAAAAGGATTTTATAAGGTTCAAGACCGAACTTCTGCTCAGGGATTCGGAGAACGATCCGGTGAAAAAGGCTTCTCTGGTAAAGGATATCGTAAGGTCAATAGCCGTTATACCTGAGACCATTACCCGGACTATCTATATCCAGGAATGCAGTAACCTCATGCAGCTTTCAGAGCAGGTGCTATATACCGAGGTCGGAAAACTGCTGCGCGACAAGGCTTTCCAGGACCGCAACAGGTATCCGAATATTTCCGACCTTCCCAAACCGGCACAGCAAAAGGCAGAAAGCGTTCAGCCGCCGGGAAAAACGGTCTACGCCGAGAAGGAGATAATACGCCTGCTTCTGAAATACGGAAGCAGTGAGTACGAAAGAATAGTAAATAAAAAGGAACATACTGAAGAGGTGCGCTCGGTTGCACAGTTCATTATCAGGGAGGTGACTTCTGACGAGCTGAAATTCGACGACCCGGTATACAGGAAGATATTCGAGGATTATGAGTTCCATATCAGGGAGGGCATATTCCCCGGCGATAAATTCTTTGTCTTGCATCATGATCCCGAGATCAGCAGGCTTTCAGCCGATCTGCTGGCCGAGGGACACGTGCTGAGCAAGATATGGCTGTCGAAAAAATCATATGTCGAGACGGAAGAGATGGTATTGCATGACCTTGTTCTTGAGTCGGTGCTTAAGTTCAAAAGCGAGAAAATAAAGGCAATGATAGGTGATGTTGATAAGGAGATCGCTGATGCCCAGAAAAAAGGCGACAGCGACAGGGTGGATGAATTGCTGAAAAACCATCAGATCCTGGCAGGAATGCTGACTGTTATATCGAAGAAGATGGGAAACAGGATACTTTTGTAATGTATGTACTATGGTCTATGGTCTATGTACTATGTGAAATGTAATGGGTTGCATAGTTCCACTCCCGGGAGGGGTCAAACAATTGTAAAATGAAGATAATAAGTGTAGTCGGTGCAAGGCCGAATTTTATGAAAATAGCACCCTTTATGAGGGCTGTGGAGAAGCATAACAGTGATAACCCCGGGGAAAGGATCGATCATATGCTGGTACATACCGGTCAGCATTACGATGAACGGATGTCGGAAACTTTCTTCAGGGCGCTTAACATACCCGAACCGGATGTGAACCTTGAAGTAGGATCTGGAACACATGCCGAACAGGTAGGCCAGACAATGATAGGGTTTGAAAAGGTACTCAGGAAAGAAAAACCCGACTGGGTAGTTGTCGTTGGCGATGTGAATGCTACCCTGGCCTGCTCTGTTACCGCAAAAAAAGAACAGGTTAAATGTTGTCATATCGAAGCCGGACTCAGATCGGGAGACATGACTATGCCGGAGGAGATAAACCGCCTGGTGACCGACCGCCTCTCCGACCTTCTTCTTATTCCCGACAAGATGTCGGGTGAAAATCTTATCAAAGAGGGCATCCCGGAAAGGCAGATCAGGTTTGTGGGAAACATTATGATAGATACACTGGAGGCCAACCGTACAATAGCCGCCTCGCTGGATATAAATGAAATTGTTGAGAGAAACCATTTTAAGCAACAACCGGCAACCAGGGAAACATCCCCCGGTCCCGGATTCCCGGGACTTCCCCCTTCAAAGGGAAAGACAGCCAGGTACGCCCTGCTCACATTGCACCGCCCCTCCAATGTCGACACTGCCGAAGTGCTTGAACCGCTGGTAAGGTTCCTTTGCGACGAAGTTGCCGAGGATATGGTGTTATTATGGACTGTACATCCCAGAACAGAGAAGATGCTGAAGCAATTCAGGCTCTGGGATAAAGTAAGTTCAACTTCCAATATCATACTTATGCATCCGCTGGATTACCATGAGATGCTGAGGCTTAATATGGATGCCACAATAATGCTTACCGACAGTGGCGGACTGCAGGAGGAGTGTACGGTACTGGGCACACCGTGTCTTACCCTCAGGTGGAATACCGAGCGTCCCGTTACCCTGAGGCAACATGGCGGGGCTAGCGTTCTGGTAGGCAATAATGTTGATCGTCTGAGAGACGAGTACCAGAAAACGTTGCTGCTGGAACGTTCTCCCGCACGTCCTCCCCTGTGGGACGGACATGCAGCCGGCCGTTGCCTGGAAGCAATCCTCAACTTTGAAGGCTAAACCACATAAACTACTTAAACTACCTAAACCATTTAAACTTACTATCTTTACAACCAAATAAACAATCAGTCAAATATGTTTTCAGGAATTATTGAAGAAGCCGCACCGGTGGCAGGGCTGGAAAAGGAGAAGGAAAACCTGCATATTACGATGAAATGTTCATTTACCGATGAACTGAAGATCGACCAGAGTATTTCGCACAACGGTGTATGTCTTACCGTGGTAGCGATCAATAATGACACCTATACCGTAACGGCAATAAAGGAGACACTTGATAAATCGAATCTCGGGTCACTGCAGGTTGGTGACAAGGTTAATCTGGAAAGAAGCACAAGGCTTGATGCCAGGATGGATGGGCATATGGTACAGGGCCATGTCGACCAGACTGCCGTGTGTACAGCAGTGGAGGAGGTTGAAGGAAGCTGGTACTATACTTTCGGATACACCCCGGCACAGGAAGACTATATTACGGTTGAAAAAGGATCGGTCTCAGTAAACGGGGTGAGTCTTACAGTAGTAAATTCTCGCGAAAAATCATTCCAGGTTGCAATAATACCTTTTACATGGGAGGTAACAAATTTTCATGATATAGTACCGGGCACAGTTGTCAATCTTGAGTTTGATATTATTGGTAAATACGTAGCAAAATATCTGGGGCAAATAAAAAGATGAAGGGGCAAGGAGATATAAGCGTAGAGCGTAAAGCTTAGAGCGTTGAGACTTAATATTATGTCTATAAGATATTAAGTTTAATTATGAGTAAAACAGAGAGTTTTAAAGATTTGATAGTGTTTCAAAAGGCATATAAGCCGGCTATTAAAATCCTTGAAATTTCGAAGAGTTTTCCTAAAGAAGAAACTTATTCATTAACAGATCAGATCAGAAGATCATCAAGATCTGTTACCACATGCATTTCAGAGGCCTGGGCGAGAAGGAGGTATGAAAAATCAGTGGTGCCCATGATTTCTTTACGCTTTACCCTCAAATCTTTTTCGGAATATGAAGCGTCTTAACAAGAATACCTTCTCATTACTTATCAGTGTCGTAACCGGCATTGTGGTGCTGGCTGTTGCCCTGGTATTCCATTTCACATCAAATGATGAAGGTCTGCTTCTGATGGTCCTTCTTCCGGTAATATCTGCTGCAGGGGTTTATGTTATTATCCGTTTCCTGCTGATGAGGTTCATCAGGGCGCAGATAGGCCCGATATACCATACCGTTCACGGGATCAACCCTGTAAGGAATAATGAAGAGCCTCCGGCTGAAAGTGACCTGATAAATGAAATAGAAGAGGAGGTAAAGGAGTGGGCAGAGCAACGAAAGAAAGAGGCACGGCGGTTCAAGGAACTTGAGAGCTACAGGAAGGAATTCCTTGGAAATGTGTACCATGAGCTTAAAACACCAATATTCAATATCCAGGGATATATTCTTACGCTGCTTGAGGGCGGACTGAATGACAAGGCAATTAACAAACGATATCTTGAAAGGGCGGGGGAAAATATAGACAGGATAATATCCATTGTCGAAGACCTTGAGTCGATCTCTCGTCTTGAGCCGGGATCGATAAATCTGAAGATGGAGAAGTTCAATATCAGGAGGGTGATAGAAGAGGTTATCGATTCGAACGAGGAAAGGGCTGAAGTCAGGGAGGTAAGTCTTGAAATCGGAAAGGCAAAGGAATCACTTGTAATGGTAATGGCCGACAGGCGCAGGATACACCAGGTACTGAATAATCTTGTGATCAATTCTATAAACTATGGGACAATCAACGGAAAGACTTCGGTAACATATTCGTTGTCAGGCAATAAGGTGATTATTGAAGTGCGCGACAACGGTATTGGCATCGGCAAGGATGATATCCCGAGGGTCTTTGAAAGATTCTACAGGGTTGATAAAAGCAGATCAAGAAATACGGGAGGCACCGGACTGGGTTTGTCGATCGTCAAACATATTCTTGAAGCACATAAGCAAACCATAAAACTGACATCCGAACCGGGCAAAGGATCGGTCTTCTCCTTCACCCTGGAGAAAGCCTGATCTATCTCCGTTTACGCGATTTGTCGACAGGCAGACCCCATAACATCCAGGTCCTTAATCCACCGTCGAGCAGGTATATTTTCCTGAATCCTTCTCCTTCAAGGTAGTCAGCAACAGTCTGACTTCTCAGTATTTCATTACAATATACATACAGGGGTGTTGCCCTGTCGAGAGTGTCGGCAAACAATTTCAGATCGGCCATCTTCTCAACATTTATCGCATCCTTTATCCTGACCTTCCGGTATTCCTTCCATACCCTTGCATCCACAATAATACGATACACTTCAGAATCGGATCTCAGAAGAAAAGCATCCGGATCAAGATACTCTGTATGACCTTGCTGACCGGTAAAAAAAAGCGGAAATATGGCAATGAAAAACAAAAACCGCATTGTATGACCATTTATTATACAAATATAATCAGGCAGGAAGTAAATATGCAAAAAAAGAGTTTTATCAACTCATTTCACATATTCAACAATTTTTCCGGGGTGTTCATCAAAGTGTTTTGATTATCCGGGATATGAATTATACTTTTGGTATAAGTCATTGTCACAGAGCAATAATTATTTGATGAACCATTCTGACAGGTCAAAAACAATTGACAGGATCATTGACCTTGCTGTCCTGAAAAATACCGGGCATTTAGGAGATCTTGCCGAAAAACTGGATATAAGTCCGCGTACTGTTAAGAGAATTATAGCCGGAATGCGGGATGATGGTATTCCCATCAGGTTCGACAGACGGATCGGAAGCTATGTTTTGGATTAGTGTGAGGGCGGGAGCGAGAGGGGAGAATGGTGCCTCACTGCGTTCGGCGACTCCTTGTATGAAGTCCTGCAAATAGAAAACAAACACTCGCTTTGCGAGTTATTTCTGTTTTCGTTGCTAACCTTCAGAAAACAAGTTTTCTTCGGGCACCCCAAAAACAGAAAACCCCCTGACGGGGTTGTTGTTTTCTGCTTGATCAAATATTCTGCGGAGGTGGGACATACTGGATTCGAACCAGTGACCCCTACCCTGTCAAGGTAATGCTCTAAACCAACTGAGCTAATGTCCCTAATCGGAGTTAAAAATAATAAATTTTTTAATTATTGTGTGACTCCTCCATACTACTTCTGCGCCTTCTTGGAATCAATACATAATGTGGCATGGGGGACGGCTCTCAGCCTCTCTTTTGATATCAGGTGCCCGGTATCGCGGCAGATGCCATAGGTTTTGTTCTCTATTCTTACCAGGGCTGCCTGCAGGTGCTGAATAAATTTGAACTGCCTTTGTGCCAGACGGCCTGCCTCTTCTTTTGAAAGTGTTGTGGCACCTTCTTCCAATACCTTGAAAGTAGGTGATGTATCCATTGTATCATTACTCTCTTCGTGGGTAATGCTGCTCTTCAGTATCTCGTAATCCTCCCTGGCTTTTTCCAGCTTCTTGAGGATTATCTGTTTGAACTCCTCAAGTTCCTCATCCGAATATCTTGTCTTCTCTGCCATGATTCCTCCGCTTTTGATCAGAATCAAAGATAATATTTTATTTGACGTTTGCTAATGTTTAATTTAAAAATCGATTCGTTGCGCAATCCCCTTTTTCAGGCTAAACAGGGCTCCATTTTTATCTGTCTGTCAAACCTCCTGATTACTGTTCCTGGTTATAATGATCTTAACGGGCAACTCGTCGATATCAACCTCATTAACAGCCTTTTCGCTATCAATTTCGGCAAGCTCTATGGTACTTGCAAGTGTCTGCGATGCAATATAATCACCATGTTTCCTTACTGCATCCCTGATCTCATCCATATCCTGTATGATCACGCTAATCTTATCTG
The DNA here is from genome assembly GCA_046706585.1 of Bacteroidales bacterium. Taxonomy (GTDB): domain Bacteria; phylum Bacteroidota; class Bacteroidia; order Bacteroidales; family VadinHA17; genus JBJKPH01. The sequence goes on from JBJKPH010000486.1 coordinate 6,530, forward strand.
TAACATCAAACCCGCTGTCCTTCCTCAGATTCTGTATCCTGTTGATGAATTCCCTGGCTATTCCTTCGTGTTTCAGCTCTTCGGTAACAGTTACGTCGAGGGCAACGGTAAGCTGACCCTCATTGGCGACCAGCCATCCGGGAATATCTTCCGATACTATCTCCACATCTTCCAATACAAGCGGGAGCTTTTCGCCGTCTATCAACAGATCATATGTCCCGTCAGCCTCAAAACGGGCTATCTGTTCCTGGGTCATCTCCCCTATTCCGGCAGATATCTGCTTCATCATCTTTCCGAACCTTGGACCGAGTGTCTTAAAGTTAGGCTTGATCCTTTTAACCAGTATGCCGGAAGTATCTTCCAGAAACTCAACCTCCTTAACATTCACTTCTGCCAGTATCAGGTCCTGAACGGCTTCAAACATATGCCTGAATTCATTGTTTAGCACCGGGACCATGATCCTTGCCAGGGGTTGCCTGACCTTAATATTCACTTTCCTCCTCAGTCCAAGTATCATCGAAGAAACTTTCTGGGCTATATCCATCCGGTTTTCAAGGTCTGTATCTATCAGCCCCTCATCAAAATCGGGAAATACTGTCAGGTGAACCGAGTCTTCGCTATGCCTTCCGGTTACACTGTTCAGGTCGATAAACAATTTGTCCATATAGAACGGTGCCACCGGAGCTGCCAGTTTACTTACAGTCCCGAGACAGGTATAGAGAGTCTGGTAAGCGGCAAGTTTATCATCGTCAAATTCACCTCCCCAGAACCTTTTCCTGTTCAGCCGGACATACCAGTTACTCAGGTCTTCGATAACAAAATACTGAATTGCACGCGTTGCCCTGGTAATATCATAGTCATCGTATGCCGAAGCCACTTTCTTAACAAGTGAATTAAGGAGTGATATTATCCATCTGTCGATCTCGCTTCTTTTTTCAACGGGGATCTCTTCCTTGCTGTATGTGAATCCGTCGATATTGGCATAGAGGGCAAAGAACGAATATGTATTGTATAGTGTTCCGAAGAACTTCCGTTTTACTTCATCGACACCCGACGGATCGAATTTTATATTATCCCAGGGCTGGGCATTTGTTACCATGTACCATCTCAACGGGTCAGATCCGTATTTTTCTATTGTTTCAAAAGGATCGACGGCGTTACCGAGCCTTTTTGACATTTTATTGCCGTTCTTGTCGAGAACAAGTCCGTTCGAGATTATATTCCTGAATGCAACCGAGTCGGATATCATTGTTGCTATGGCGTGAAGGGTAAAGAACCAGCCCCTTGTCTGGTCGACACCTTCAGCAATATAGTCTGACGGGAAGAATTTGTCAAAATCCTCCTTATGTTCGAACGGATAGTGGATCTGCGCATATGGCATCGCCCCCGAATCGAACCAGACATCTATCAGGTCTGCTTCACGGTTCATCGGCTGACCCGTGTTGCTTACCAGGACAATATTATCGACAAATGGCCTGTGCAGATCAAAGATGTTGTAATTTGCCTCACTGTTATCTCCCTCGGTGAATTTCTCAAGGGGATTCTCTTTCATAAAGCCGGCCTCTACCGATCTGTTTATTTCGGCTTTCAGTTCAGCTACCGAACCGATACACTTTTCCTCACTCTTATCTTCGGTCACCCATATAGGTAAAGGTGTTCCCCAGAACCTTGATCTTGACAGGTTCCAGTCAACAAGATTCTCAAGCCATTTTCCGAACCTGCCGGTCCCGGTAGATGAGGGTTTCCAGTTGATCGTATTGTTAAGCTCGATCATCCTGTCACGCACGGCAGTCGTTCTTATAAACCATGAGTCGAGCGGATAGTAAAGAACAGGCTTATCGGTTCTCCAGCAATGGGGGTAATTATGAATGTGTTTCTCTATCCTGAATACTTTCCCTTCCTGCTTGAGCATAACCGATATATCAACATCAATTGTGTCATCCTTATCAGTAAGGGCATCGCTGTATTCGTTTTTGACAGGTCTGCCGGCAAATGCCGAATAATGACCGGTGTTCACCATATTGTCAGCAAACTCACGGTCCATATCTTCTATCGGCACCATCCTCCCTTTACGATCTACAAGAGGGCTCATTGTTCCCTCTTTTATCCTTACAAGCAGTGGTGGGACATCATTTTCCTGTGCCACCCTGAGGTCGTCGGCACCGAATGTGGGTGCTATGTGCACTATTCCGGTACCCTCCTCAATAGTTACAAAATCCCCGGTCAATACCCTGAATGCACCTTCGCCAGGATTTACCCAATCGATCAGCTGATGATAAGTGATACCCTTCAGAAGTTCCCCTTTCATCCCGCCAAGCACCCTGAAAGGTATCTTCTTGTCGCCGGGATTATAATCTTCAAAGTTTAGTTCTGCGTTTGATGCAGGGAACATTGTCTCCGTGAGGGCTTTAGCCATGATCACCGTAACCGGAGCCCCGGTATATGGATTGAATGACTTTATCTTTACATAGTCGATACCGGCACCTACTGCCAGTGCTGTATTTGATGGAAGGGTCCACGGTGTGGTTGTCCATGCCATTATATGGATATCCTCTGTGTCGATATCATTGTACAGAAATTCCGACAGGGCATTTCTTTTAACCCTGAAAAGAGCGACACAGGTAGTATCTTTCACATCCCTGTAGCATCCGGGCATATTCAGTTCATGCGAACTCAGTCCGGTACCTGCGGCAGGTGAGTAAGGCTGTATTGAGTAACCCTTATAGAGCAATCCCTTGTTATAGATCTGCTTCAGTAACCACCAGAGAGTTTCGATATACCTGTTGTCATAGGTAATATAGGGGTTGTCCATATTGACCCAGTATCCCATTTTGCGGGTAAGATCTTCCCACACATCGGTATACTTCATAACATCCACCCTGCATGCCCTGTTAAATTCCTCAACCGATATCCTGTTGCCAATATCTTCCTTTGTTATTCCCTTTGCCTGCTCAACGCCCAGCTCAACGGGAAGTCCGTGAGTATCCCACCCGGCTTTTCTGTTCACTTCGTAGCCGCTCTGGGTTTTGAAACGGCAGATGATGTCCTTTATCGTACGGGCCATAACATGGTGAATTCCGGGCATACCGTTCGCCGACGGCGGACCTTCGTAGAACACAAATTCACCTTTTCCATCCATGCTTCTGACACTCTTCCCGAAAGTGTCATGCTCATCCCAGTACCTGAGTATCTCCTTGTTCACTTTCGACAGGTCAAGGTTTTTATACCCGGGAAATTTCTTACTCATCGCTTTTCTTACATTTTTAAGGATGCAAAGATATAGCTATTCAAGTAATTAAACAACCTTATTCCCTTGTATAAAGTGTTCTGCCAGTTGAATAAAGTGATGGAGTGATGGGGTTTGGAGTAAAGGATTTTTGAATCATCCTTAATTTACATTCATCGTGGGTAAAGTTGAGACAGACCCGTTTGTGTTCCGTGCTTCGGATTACTGAAGGCGGAAGTTGAGAAAGCCTTCAACCACAGGTCATATACCTGTCTTATATTTACATTATCTTTGATCACAAAACCTTAAGGAAGATGGATGAACGGATAACAAAATTCCTTTTAAAACATCATGTGCTTACCATTGCCACATGCATTGACAATGAATCGTGGTGTGCCAACTGCTTTTATGCCTATATTGAGGAGGAGGATTGTTTTGTGTTTACAACGGATGATGACACCCGTCACGGAAAGGAATTTGAAAAGAACCCTGATGTTTCAGGTTCGGTCGTTCTCGAGACTTCTGTAATTGGAAAGATCCAGGGCATACAATTTCAGGGAGTGGTATCGCGACCGGAAGGAGACCGGTACAAAAAAGCAAAATCAGCCTACCTGAAGCGATTCCCCTTTGCTGTATTTATGGACACTTCACTGTGGGTGGTGAAGCTTAACTATGTAAAGCTCACTGATAACAGGCTTGGCTTTGGAAAGAAGCTGGTCTGGAGACCTGAGAGCGTGGAGCGTGGAGTAAGAGAAGAGGAGTTGTAATCCATAAATGTTATATTCGATTCGAAATTGCAATCTGATGATGGAACCCGGTACGAACAATGATACAACTGATCGGAAATGGTATGCAGTGTATACCACTTCAAGAGCTGAAAAACAGATATATGACCGCATAGTAAATAAAGGAGTTGAGGCTTACCTGCCGCTTCAGAAGACATTCAGGATGTGGAGCGACAGGAAGAAAATGATCGAAAAGCCGCTGATCCCTTCTTATCTTTTTGTAAAGATCAGCAAGAAAGAATTTCCTTTGGTCTTTACCACACCCGGTGTTGTAAAGTTCATAACCTTTGAGAGTTTACCTGTGCCTATCCCTCAATACCAGATTGATAACCTGCGAATACTCATCGACAGTGATGCGGATATAGAGGTTACTTCTGAAAAATATTCAAAAGGAGATATTGTTGAGGTTGTTCGTGGTTCAATGATAGGCCTGATGGGAGAACTGATAAAGATCGGCAACCGGAACCGGGTTGTTGTAAGGATCGACAGGCTCGACCAGAATATTATTGTCAAGATACCATCTACCTTCCTGAGAAAGGTACGGAGGAAGTGAAGAAGATCTCACATCTCGATCCTGATCTGTACCGACATAGCGTGGGCATCAAGTCCTTCGGCCCGGGCCATGGTCATAACCGTAGGACCAAGGTTGGCAAGGCCCTCTTTTGTTATTTCCTGGAAGGTGATCCTTCGAACAAAGCTGTCAAGAGACACTCCGCTCCAGCCTTTTGCAGAACCACTGCTTGGTAGTGTATGGTTTGAGCCGGAAGCATAATCTCCTGCACTCTCCGTACTATAATGACCCAGGAAAACGGATCCCGCATTAACCACTTTTTCGGCAAGTGGAGCCGGAGATTTTACCGCCAGGACAAGTTGTTCGGGGGCATAATCATTAGCCAGCCCGATAGCTTCATCAAGGCTTCCGGTAACAATAATAACCGAGCTTTTAAGTGAGGTTGATACAATATCATGCCTCGTAAGGGAGGGCAGCTGTTTTTCGATCTCCCCGTTCACCTCATCAGCAAGCTTTGAACTGGTTGTTATCAGTATGGCCTGGCTGTCGATACCATGCTCGATCTGTGCCAGCAGGTCGGAAGCAACAAAACGGGGATTGGCTGTTTTGTCGGCTATTACCATTATCTCTGCAGGCCCTTCAGGTATGTCAATTGCAATGCCCTCCTTTGAAGCTCTCTGTTTGGCTGCCATAACATACTGATTGCCCGGACCGAAAATCTTACTAACCCTGGGAACAGATCCGGTTCCGTATGCCATTGCTCCAATAGCCTGTGCTCCGCCAATGCTGAAGACCCTTGACACACCGGTAATTGATGCTGCATAAAGGATCACCGGGTTCATCGATCCGTCCTTCAGGGGAGGTGTACACAGAATAATCTCCCGACATCCTGCAACTTTTGCCGGAACACCAAGCATTAGAACAGTTGAAAACAAAGGGGCTGTAGCGCCCGGTATATATATCCCGACTTTTTCAATCGGTACACTCTTCTGCCAGCAGTGCACACCTGGAGTCGTTTCAATAATATGCCTGTCGACCTTCTGGCTGCGATGGAACATCTCTATGTTTTTGGCTGCCTCCTTTATCGATTGCTGAAGGCTGTATGGAACAAGTGATTCGGCTTTATCTATTTCGGCCTTGCCTATTTCGAGCTTATCGAGCTTCACCCTGTCGAAGAATGAAGTGTAGCGCAGCACAGCCTCATCACCATTCTGGCGAATATCTTCCATGATGGACTTAACCACCGGTTCGGTTTCCCTGATCGCCCTTGACGGACGTTCAAGGAAAGGACGTGTCTCCTCAAGGGAGCTGTACTTAATCTTTTTCATACCTTCTGTTTAAACCCGGTTTATCCATGACAGATCACAGCCACCCTATAAAGCTGTGAGATGAAAAGCTATGCGGATAATATGACCCCGGTTTTTATGTTAAATAGCATAAATATATGAAAAATGTAATTGAATAGGCATTGATTTGTGAATATTATTAAGAAATGGGCAAAAGGCTGATGACAAATGGAACAAGGCTAACGGGGTAAAAGGCCTCCGGCTAAAGTGGTGTGTGTACTTTTCAGCTTAAAAACGGGGAGTCAGCCGCCACGGCTTATCTTTGAGAGCATATCGTAATCAATTATCACGATCTCCTTGCCGGAAATATTAATTATTCCACTGTCGCTCAGTTCCGACAGAACCCGTACGGCACTTTCCATTGGCATGCCTGCCAGTTCAGCAAGGTCGGTACGTGTGAGGTACTTGTAGATATTACCTTTCTTAAACTCATCACGATCGAGATAGAGTATTGAATCGGCCATACGGCCATGCAGGTTCTTGAAGCCAATGGTTTTCAGCTTTCTGAACATTTTACCGTAACTCATACAAAACCACTTGGTCAGTTCAAGGGCAAAATCACCATTGGCAACCAGAAGTTCAATTACGGAATCCCTGTCGATGGAGCATACCTGTGTATCGGTGATTGCTGTTGCCGAATAAAAATATGTAGCATCACCGCATACGGCCGACATACCCAGAAAATCGCCCGATCCAAGGATCTTTACGATAATATTCTTTTTATCAGGTCCTTCAACAAAAACCTTTACATAACCGGTAAGAATATATTTTACACATGATGAGAATCCTCCCTCCTTGCACAATGTTTCTCCTTTCAGGTAATTGATCCTGGCCGTATGTACAGAATCCGCAGGTATATCTTCAATTACCGATTCCATGAAGCAGCGCGACAGGTTTTTACAATCGCTGCACCTTGCCGAATCCCGGATCTTGTTCATCACGAAAATATTTGAATATCAGGACTCTTCTTTCATGTATGAATTTAGGATGAATTTATCTATTATTCCATGAGAAATCTCATATCGAAAAAGAGGAGTTGCAGCAGGTGAGAGTCACCTGCCACATCTCCTCCGGAAATTGAATCAATTCTATGTCAACCTGCTGCTAGAGATCGTTAAGCCACATTGTGTTCTTAGCCAGTTTCATCTCCTCCTTCCGGGCTGCACCAAGCAGGTTTTCAAAGACTGATCCGGCGCCCCGGTCTTCAGATTCATTGACCAGGACCGTAAAGAATTCAACCAGGCATTGATCATAATGCATGGCAATGTCGAGAATATCGTCCACGTAGAGCGGAGGAACGATCTGAAGTTCTTCAACGCAATGAACGAATACATCATTTGGCAGCCATGGTACATATTTTATCCACACTTCAAGAATATTATCCTTTGCATCATGAAGATATTTCTCCAGGTATTCGGAGATATATTCTTCTCTCCTGCTGAGGTAATCAAGCATCATGATCGTTCTCTGATCTCCTGCTTTTTCCTTGAGCGTGAAATAATATACACTGAGATCGCTGTGAAATGATTTAATTGACTCAAGTATATCCTTTACCTGTTTGTACATGACACCCTCCTTTCTTTGTTAACTCAGTTGTTCTTCGGATCAGCGGATCCTGACCGGGTCCGTTATTCCTTTGTATAAGTTACGAAAATGTGCGCCTATGCGCCTGTTTTTCAGGTTGATATGTTCTTGTCACAAGATTGATATTCATTAATATTATTATTAATACATTCCTTCTTCGCTATTACTCCGGCACAAATATTTTATTGTTAAATTTGAATATTCCGGTTAGCGTACAACAGAATGAAAATTGTTCCCTCAATATTCAATAATGTAATAGGCCCGATAATGAGGGGGCCGAGCAGTTCGCATACCGCAGCATCGGTGCGGATTGGAAGACTTATCGTCAGCCTGCTTGGCGAAGAACCATCGGAAGTTGTATTCACATTTGATCCCAACGGCAGCGTGGCCTCAACATACAGGGGACAGGGAAGTGCCATGGGACTTGCCGGCGGATTGCTCGGAATGGATATTTCTGACAACAGGCTAAAAGAAGCTGAAAATATCTGCAGGGAAAAGGGAATAACCATAAATTTCAGGATTGAAGAATTCGGAGCTGATCATCCCAACACCTACAAGTGCAGGGCCAGAGGATTGTCTGGTACAGAGATTACGCTCACCGCTCTTTCTACGGGCGGGGGGTTGTTCAGACTCACAGAACTTAACGGGGAAAAAGTGGAAGATGACCTGGAGTACCTGAACAGTTTGATGCCAGTGAGGCAGAAAGCCGATCCGGTCCTTCCTTTCGCGGGAATTGAAGAGTTAATGGCAATTCTTAAGGAAAAGGGGGGCAGGCTCTCCGACTTTGCTGTTGAGTACGAACTGGCTGTCGGAGATATTACAGGTGAAGAGATCGATGCTCTTGCCCTGTCGCATGGTGCAATAATGAGAAATGCCATTGAAAACGGACTGAGGGGAACCGAATATACTGACAGGATCATTCACCGGCAGTCGGATCTCATAAGGAAAGCTGCAGGCTCAGGCAAACTGATAATAGATTCTCTGGTAAACAAGATCATTGAATCGGTATCGGCGATCATGGAGACCAAGAGCTCTATGGGAGTAGTGTGTGCTGCACCTACGGCAGGTTCATGCGGTACCCTGGGAGGAGTTATCTTCCCCGTGGCAGATCAGTCGGGAAAAACAGAATCAGATATTTCACGCGCAATAATGGCTGCAGGCCTCTTCGGTGTATTTATTGCCAACGAAGGAGGTTTTGCTGCCGAGGAGGGTGGGTGCCAGTACGAAACAGGTGCAGCTGCCGGTATGGCTGCGGCCGCACTGACAGAGCTTATGGGAGGCGACGGGCTCACAGCCCTGGATGCAGGTTCAATGGCATTGCAGAACGTAATAGGACTGATTTGTGATCCGGTTGCCGACAGGGTTGAAGTACCCTGTCTCGGAAGGAATATCCAGGCCTCACTGAATGCACTTGCATCGGCAAACATGGCAATGGCAGGCTATGATCCGGTTATACCAGCAGGGGAGGTTATCAGGGCAATGAAAGAGGTGGGCGATTCTATGGACCACAGGTACAGGTGTACATGTAAAGGGGGGTTGTCGGTGACGGGCAGTGCCCTTGAAGTTAAGCAAAGACTTTGTGGGAGGGAGATATGAGATGGGAGAGAAATTGTTGGGGTTTTCTGATTTCCCTTACCGTAGGGGCTGGTTTTGCCAGCCGTATTATGCCTCTTAATCCCTGTAATAATTTATATGCAAAAACCAAAATACATACTAAGTCTTGACCAGGGAACGACCAGTTCCAGGGCTATACTGTTTGACCGTGGCGGGAGGATAGCCGGCGAATCGAAAAAGGAATTTATGCAAATCTATCCCCGGCCGGGATGGGTTGAGCATGATCCTCTGGAGATATGGTCGAGCCAGGTGGCCGTTATATCTGAAGTGATGGCCAGAAAAGGTATTGAGTCAGGCGACATTCATGCCATGGGTATTACAAACCAGAGGGAGACCATTATAGTATGGAACAAAAAAACAGGTAAGCCCGTTTACAATGCAATTGTATGGCAAGACCGGCGTACGGCAGATGAATGCGACAGGATAATCAGATCGGGCGAAGCGGAGATGATCAGAAAACGTACCGGTCTTATCCCTGATGCTTATTTCTCGGCCACAAAACTGAAATGGATACTGGATAATGTTGACGGAGCCAGGGAAAGTGCACTCAGAGGAGATCTATGTGCGGGAACAGTTGACAGCTGGCTGGTGTGGAAACTTACCGGAGGCATGATCCATGTAACAGATGCATCGAATGCCAGTCGCACGATGCTCTTCAATATCCATTCGCTTAAATGGGATGACGAATTACTTAAATATTTCGATATTCCGCCAAACATCCTTCCTGAGGTATGCGGATGCTCTGAGATGCTTGGTGTTTCAAGCAGGAAGATAACAGCCACCGCTATCCCCATCGCAGGGATGGCCGGTGATCAGCAATCGGCACTTTTCGGGCAGCTATGTCTTGAGGAGGGAATGGTAAAGAACACCTACGGTACCGGTTGTTTCATGATCCTAAATACCGGAAACACACCAGTTGAGTCGTCAAACAGGCTGCTCACTACCATTGCCTGGAAAAAAGACAACGAAGTGGTTTACGGCCTGGAAGGAAGCGTGTTTATTGCCGGCGCAGTAATACAGTGGCTGCGTGATGGCCTTGAAATAATAGAGAATGCTCGCCAGAGCGAATCTCTGGCCCTGTCAGAGACTGATAACGGTGGGGTCTGCTTTGTGCCTGCCCTGTCGGGATTGGGTGCACCACACTGGGATCCTCATGCCAGGGGGCTGATAACAGGTATTACCAGAGGCACCACAAAGGGACACATTGCCAGGGCTGCCCTCGAGAGTATTGCCTTTCAGGTCAGGGATGTTCTTGTTGCCATGGAAAAAGATCATAGCAGGCCCCTGACACAACTGAGGGTGGACGGAGGCGCATCAATGAACAACTTCCTGATGCAGTTCCAGTCAGATATCCTTGGACTGGAGGTAATAAGACCTGAAGTAATGGAAACCACGGCACTCGGAGCTTCTTACCTTGCCGGACTTTCAACAGGTTACTGGAGCGGTATCGGGGAGATCAAAAAACAATGGACAGCCGACAGCTCTTTTAATCCACTTATGGAGGAAAGCAAAGTCAGTGAGCACCTTCGTCAGTGGGAACAGGCGCTGGGAAGAGCGATGGGGAAATAGCACAGGGCTACTGTCTGTCAGGTAAAATCAAATCCTGAGATAAAAGCCGGTTTCTCATAAAACAGCCCTTTTTCTTCGTCGGTAAGATTGATAAAATTGGCATATACAAGTCCGGGGCGGGCATTGAGGATCCTGTTTACAGCACCCATGTTCAGTTTTGTTCTGAGTGTTTCAAAAAGATTGCTCCGGTCATCAACCCAGGTAAGACACGTATTATAACCGTTGATTGCACACACCGATTCAAAAAGTTTTTCCAGCTCTTTTTCCCTCCCCTGTTTATAGTATATCTGCCCGAGTGAGAGGAAACGAAATTCACCCGGACGGAAAAGCCTGCGATACCATGGTGCCCATGGAAAAATCTTCATCAAAACCCAACCCCATATGCCCGGAACATCGATAATGGTATAGGTAGTTGGTAATGCACTGACACCTGCAATAATTTCCCCATTCTCCTTAAGCACATAATACCTGTTATCATACCATGTAAATTCATCGGTATAAAACGAGTAATCTGCATAAAATCCGGCCAGCAGTTCCGACATTTTTTCTTTATCCCCCTCTTCGATCATGGCAACAGATGGATCGTGTTTCGGAATAAACCTGCTGAAAGCCACCGTAAGGAATGACCTGATATATTCAAAACCGGCCTGATCGATCAGGTTTTTCGACCGTTCGTTCCTGCTTTCGGTATAGGCATACATTATATGCTTCTCCTTACCCGTGTACCCTGGAAAATCGAGCAACTTAGGATACCTGAAGAAAGAGAGTATCTTCTCTTTCATTGATCTGCTATCCCTCTGTCTGTTCCTGTTTTCGGGTTTTGCTTTGGAACTAATGGTTGCCTGGAACATCGGCAAAAATGAGAGGTATCTCAGATGTGAGCTGTGCCATCGTTTTCCCCCGGTAAGGATCTCGCGGTAACAGAGACCGATAGTTCCGGCCATTCTCCGGTTAGCATAAAGCGAAACGAACCTGATATTATTATATGCCGCAATACGTTTATCGATATCTTTTAGCTGGTACTGTAATCCACCCTTTGTCCCAAGAGTGGTATTACTGAGCAGCAGGTTTATCTGGTTGGTGGCCGAACTGGTAAGCCAGGCCTCCAGACCCTTGTCCTGTATTATTGGTGTTCCCTGCATCGTTTACCGGTACCGGTTACTTATTGTCAAGACTTCCAAATACCCGCTTCATTAACGGGGTTACTCTCGCGTTAATATCTGTACGTATCTTTAATTCCTCATCTGCTACTTTCAGGAACATGCCGTCAAGTGCTTTTGCAGTAAGATATGCCCCCAGATCGGTCTCTACAGGTTTGAATCCTGCGAGCTTCCCCGCGATTGAATTTGCAAGCTTATTCCACTGCCCCGTCAGTGCATCCCATGAATCCTGAGTAGAAATGTCGCCGACAATATTCTTCTCGACAGATGCCTGGATCTTCGGGCGGTAAAGGCCCTCAAGCTGACTGTATGTTGTACGGTGCAGGTATTGAGTTGCCGCATCATCGGGACCGTTAAGAATCCCAAAAGCATCACCGATAGTCATCTGCCTTACACTGCTTACGAAAATAGGGGCAACCTCTTTGGCAGCATCCTCTGCTGCCCTGTTGATCCTCAGAATGACATCTTCAACAAGCTTATCCCCTCCCGGGATCCTGGAGATATTATCCACTATTACCTTTGCTTCATCAGGAAGCAGTATCTTTATCAGGTCATCACCATAATAGCCGTTTTCGGCAGCCAGCCTCCGCGCTGAATTTTCTGCACCGGTTATCAGGGCTTCTTTCAATCCTCCTGCAACATCAGCTTCGGTAAGAGGAGCCGATGTTGCTGTCTCGAGAACTTTTACCAGCTCGGCACACGAGCTAAAAATGAGTAAAAAAAGAGCTGCCGTGATCAGGTATCTTTTTTTCATTATTGTGTGGTTTTTGTGTTCTCTGCAAGTTATAAAAAATTAGGGCATCTTTACGGGCATCTGCTTATTTTGAAATCCTCTTTTCTGCTCCTCACGAATATCGTGCGTTATGGTCCGGATTCGGAGATCCGGACCAACTACATCAGTCTGTTTTGGTCGGGATTTCCGTCAAAATCGTTATGGTCGGGATTTCCGAATCGCGACCAGTGTGCTTTCCCGGCTAATGTCGCAGATTGCAAATCTGCTCCTAACGAATACACTCCGCGTTGGTCGGGATTTCCGTCAAGATCGTTATGGTCGGGATTTCCAATCGCGACCAGTGCACTTACACGGCTAATGTCGCAGATTGCAAATCTGCTCCTTACGGTACCCAAAGGTCGCGTCTCGTAAGCAGGGTCTCTGCATACAACAGATCCTCCGGTGTGGTGATCTTGATATTCTCCCTGTACCCTTCGGTAAGTGACACTTTGTAACCTGCTGCTTCGGCGACAGTGGCATCGTCGGTAAAGGCTGACGAATATTCCCGGTCATAGGCTCCAATAATTAACTCCGATCTGAAAACCTGAGGCGTTTGTATCAGGTAAACTGCAGACCTGTCGACTGAAATGCTTTTGTTGTCAGTATCCAGTACCCTTACAGACTCCTGGGGATGGATAACCGGTATTGCACAGCCTTCAGCATCTGCCATACTGAAACATCGTTCTATAGTATCATTCGAGACCAGTGGTCTGACACAATCATGGATCGCAACCATGGAGCCGGGAGAAACAAGGGCAAGCCCGCTTTTTACCGAATGAAACCTCTCATCTCCCCCCTCTGCTATCTTATGACGGATATTGAATCCGAATTCATTAACCAGATCCTGCCAGTGTTGAATATAATTCCTGTTCAGCACCAGAATTATCTCAATATCAGGATCATAATTCCTGAAGACTTCCATCGTATGCATCAGCATGGGCCTTCCGGCAAGGGACATATACTGCTTGGGTATCCTCCCTCCCATCC
>JBJKPH010000487.1:0-9292 GCA_046706585.1 Bacteroidales bacterium
GCAGTGCTTGTACTCAATGCCCCGGTCATAGTACCAATATCAAGACCGGCTTCAACGACAGCCCTTAGTCTTGAATTGCTATCAAGCGAGTAAGCGTAATAAAGAGTAGTATTGAACATAAATGCTCTGTAGTATACCTCATTTCTGCCTCCGTAGAAAAGATTTGTTCCCCATAAAGCATGAGAGGGTGTCACAACAACTTGAAATTCAACGCCCAGCCAGTTACGATCAAACGGATCAACTGAGTTTATCATTCCGGCCGTTATCTCATACAATCCTGTAGCCTGATCTATAGTCTCATCAGGGGAAGCGTTAAGGTACTGCCAGAAATCCACGAGATTTCCAATACTGTAACTATTGATCAGGCTGATACCACCTCCAAGATATAATCCGTTCATTCCTTTTTCTTCCTGCTCATCCTGAAAAAGAGGATTGGCAGGATCAGAAAGAATATTCTTTTGACTTATTTTGTTGTCAGAACCGGTTTCGACCTCCTGTGCCTGCAGAAAAGTGAACATGGAGATCAACATTGTTATTAGTAAAAAATGTTTCACAACTATTACTGTTAGATTATTTATACCTGCTTTCTTCTATCCGAAGATAATAAATATCATGCGATATATTGTCAATGATATGATATATAGAAAATAACTTTAACAGCAGGATGTCTGCAATCAATATTCGTAAAATTTCACCCTGAATTATGCCTGACTTTATGCATTTGATAGCCTGTCATTCGCCCGAACCAGTGTTAATCCCATGTTAATCATATGTCAATATGGACCCGGTAATCTGAAAATTGATTTTTTATTTATTTATTTGTAGCAGGAAACTGATATTATCTTAGTGTTAAATCAAAATATTATTGTTGTGAGAAAGCTAATCCCGATCATAATGGTAGCATTCATCGTAAACCTGTCATGTTCTGACAGCGAAAAGAAACCTGTTTCTGATAATCCTTTCTTTGCAAGCTATGACACTCCGTATGGTGTGCCACCTTTCGACAAGATAAAAGCAGAGCATTTTATTCCGGCTTTTGAGAAGGGTATGGAGGAGTCGAAGAAAGAGGTGGAGGCAATTCTTTCAAATAAGGATGAACCTACATATGAAAACACTGTCGTAGCACTTGACAGGGCAGGCGAATTGCTCTCGAAGGTTTCGAATGTGTTTTTTAACCTTACTTCGGCAAACACCAGTCCGGAACTTCAGAAAATAGAGATGGAGATCTCACCGAAATTAGCCGCTCACAGTGATGAGATAAACCTCGATCCAAGGTTGTTCGAACGGTTAAAGAGTGTATACGAGAACAGGGAGAAATTCAATCTGACCGATGAGGAACTTTTCCTCCTTGAGAACAGCTACAAATCGCTTATTCGCAATGGAGCAGCTCTTGACCCTGAAAAAAAGGAGGAGCTGAAGGCTTATAACCAGGAACTGTCGGTATTAAGGGTTAAATTCAACCAGAATGTACTCGCCGAAACAAACAACTATAAGCTGGTTATCAGCAGAAAAGAGGACCTTGCAGGACTACCGGAAGCAGTAATCGAAGGTGCGGCCGAAACAGCCACCGCCGGAGGCATGGAGGGACAGTGGGTGTTTACAACCCAGAAACCCAGCATGATCCCGTTCCTGCAATATTCAGAGAACAGAAAGCTCAGATCGAAGCTGTACAACGCCTATGCCAACAGGGCCAATAATGACAATGACCATGATAACAAGGAGATACTTGCCAGAATAATGGAACTCAGGGCCGACAGGGCTGAGCTACTAGGCTATCCGAATCATGCCAGCCTGGTGCTCGAACCGAGAATGGCAGGTAATCCCGGGAATGTGTATAAACTACTCGACAGGCTTTGGGAGGCAGGATTGCCTGTTGCAAAGCGTGAGCGTGGGGAGATGCAGAAGATAATAGACCGTGAAAACGGGGGTTTTAAGCTGGCTGCTAGCGACTGGTGGTATTATGCCGAGAAGCTGAGAATGGAAAAATACAACCTTGATGATTCGGAGCTGAGACCATATTTTGAACTCGATAATGTGCGTGACGGTGCATTCATGGTGGCAAATAAGCTTTACGGGATAACATTCGAGGAGATAACAGATATACCCAAGCCACATCCCGATGCTGTGGCATATGACGTAAAGGATAATGACGGAAGCCACCTGGGTGTGCTCTACCTTGATTTCTTTCCAAGGGATAGCAAAGAGCAGGGAGCATGGTGTAACTCGTACCGTGAACACCGGATTGTTGATGGCAAGGAGATCACTCCTGTAATGACCATGGTAATGAACTTTACCAAGCCAAGCGGTGACAGCCCGTCACTTCTTTCACTTGATGAGGTGGAGACACTCTTCCATGAGTTTGGTCATGCACTTGACGGACTGTTCTCAAAAACTACCTATAATACCAGTTTTATTGCATGGGATTTCGTTGAACTGCCAAGCCAGATAATGGAACACTGGGCAACGGAACCGGAGGTATTAAGGATGTACGCCCATAACTTTACTAACGGTGAAACGATACCCGATGACCTGATAAAAAGGATCGGGAACAGCAGCTTTTTCAACCAGGGATTCAATACTGTTGAAGTGACGGCTGCCTGCTACCTTGATATGGCATACCATACCCTTAAGGCAGGTGAAAAAGTTTCAGTACCCGAATTTGAGAAGGAGGTGCTCGATTCCAAAGGTCTTATACCTGAAATACTGCCGAGATACAGAAGTACCTATTTTCTGCATATAATAGGTGGTTATGATTCGGGTTATTATTCATATGACTGGGCAGGTGTGCTTGACAATGATGCCTTCGATGCCTTCAGGGAGAAAGGAATATTTGATAATGAGACCGCAGAATCGTTCAGGAAGAATATCCTGGAAAAGAACGGTACCATGGATGCCATGCAGATGTACATTAATTTCAGGGGTCGTAAGCCAAATGAGGATGCGTTACTGAGAAACAGGGGACTGCTGTAAACCAACGCATCATCCCCGTTGTCGCATAGTTCCCCTCCTGGGAGTGGGTAATATTCATGTTGCTGGTTGCAAGGACAGGCAGGCATTATTCCAGTATTACAATATATATCCTAACTTTATCCTCGTTTGTACAACTAAATTGAATCCAAAATGATAGTAACCACAACCCAGTCAATACCCGGAAAGGAGATAACGGAAATACTCGGTATCGCCCGGGGCAGCACTGTCAGGGCCAGGAATATTGGCCGTGATATATTTGCAGGACTTAAGAATATCGTCGGTGGAGAGATCCGGGAATATACCCAGCTTCAGGCCCAGGCAAGAGAGCAGGCTCTGCAGAGAGTAATACAGGATGCCGAAAAACTTGGAGCAGATGCGATAGTTGAATTACGGATAACTACCTCAATGATCATGCAGGGAGCATCGGAAATTCTTGCATATGGCACAGCAGTAAAGTATAAATAGAGATAACCATGAAAATTCTGGGTGGTTTTATCATCCTTTTTTATGTTCTGTTCCTGATATTCCTGTTTGCCGCCCTTATCTACGTAATAATCAAAAGGGTTGAGGAACGAGACAGGGAAGATTTTGAAAAAAGGGACAACTGAATTACGTCAGGTATTTATCGTTTATTGCCAGTCGCAGATTCGGAGATCTGCGACAACCTTTCCAGACCCGCTAGGGAGGGATCTCTGAATCCCGACCAGTAACCATTCCGGGTAATGTCGCAGATTCGGAGATCTGCGACAACGGGGTAAATGGAGATCTGCTCCTAACGGTTCCCTTTCTCAGTTTCTCCCTCTCTCCCTCTCCCATCTTCCGTTGCCCCGCTCAGTCCGCGAATAATAAATTAATTCATAAGCCTCCGGGGAGTGATCGTAAGAATAAAAAACTAACTTTGATGATCACTTAGCCTGAAACATTAAAATTTACAATATGAGATCAAATCGTCGTGATTTTCTTAAGATCGGAGGGCTGTCAGTAGCTGCAACAGGTCTCGTGCCGGGTTTCCTGGCTTCATGTCAGAGTGAGAACAGTGATACCGTATTCACCAGTCTGGTCAAGGGTGTGGAGCCTCTGACAGGGGCAGATTATGGGTACAGGCTTGAGAGGCTACTTAAATATATGAAGGAGTTCAATGTTGAAGCTATATTTATAGAAGGTGCTACCAACCTGAAATATTTCTTTAATCTGTCATGGCATCTGTCGGAGCGCACATTCGGAGCAATTCTCAATACCAAAGGGAAACCCGTATGGATATGTCCGGCTTTTGAACTGGAAAGGGCGAAGGAGCAGATTCCTTCTGACCATACGATCAGGACATGGGAAGAGCATGAATCTCCTTTCAAACTCTTTGCCGGGATAATTAAGGAGATGGGCCTTACTTCGGCTAATATTGGAATGGGACCGACAGTAAGGAGTTTTATAAACGAAGGGTTCAGGCGTGAGCTGCCGTCAGGGCTTGTCGACGGATCGATGCCCATAAACATGACCAGGGGCGTTAAGACGGAAAAAGAGCTGGCCTACATGGACCTGGCAAACAATATTACGAAAAGAGCTTTCAGGTATGCATTTGATAACCTCAGGGAAGGTATGACCCCACAGGATATAGGTGATCTTACCAGGGTTGCACATGACGGTATGGGCGCCCCGGGTGGAGGGAGCCCCCTGATAGGATTTATGTCAGCATATCCGCATGGAACAAACCAGATAAAAGAACTGGCTCCGGGTGATATTATTCTCGTTGATGGGGGATGTGCTGTTGAAGGATTCAGAAGTGATGTTACCCGGACTGTAGTGTTTGGAAAGCCTTCCGACAGGCAGAGGGAGGTTTTCGATGTGGTTCTCAAAGCCCAGAAAGCTGCGCATAATGCCGTAAGGCCGGGAGTGAAGTGCAGCGAAATTGACCATGCTGCAAGGAAAGTAATGGAGGATTCCGGATTCGGCCCCGGATATAAGTACTTTGCTCACAGGCTTGGTCATGGTGTAGGTATGGACGGGCATGAATTTCCATACCTGGTTGGCGGTAACGATCTGGAATTAAGACCCGGTATGACTTTCAGCAATGAACCGGGAATATATATCTATGGTGAATTTGGTGTTAGGATAGAAGATTGTTTCCATGTTACCGAACAGGGAGCTCAGATGTTCGGAGGGATGTACACAACATCGATAGAGGAACCGTTCGGATCAGACATTTAGAAGCTGGAACATTATCTCGTCGAGATATATATTACCCGATCTGATCCATTCCTTTTTGGTGCCGATCTTCTTGAAGCCCAGTTTTGTGAAAAGCTGGATACTGGCGGTATTGTCTTCCAGTATATTACAGTAAAGCTGGTGCAGTTTCAGACGTGAAAAAGTGTAATTAATTACAGATTCGATGGCCATTGTGGCATATCCTTTTTGCCTTGCTTCCCTGTCGGCTATCAGTATGCCTATGCCTGCCCTCAGGTGCATGGGATCAAAATCAAAAATATCGACTATTCCTATGGTCTTTCCGTCGGCCGCCCTGTCGATCATAAACCTTAGCTGCCCTGTCTCAAAAATACTTTTGTTTGAGTTCTCAATATGTTTCCTGAGCGTGTAATGTGAGAACGGAGCATAAGTATTGCTTACCTGCCATACTGTGGTGTCATTTTCCCACTCATATAAGAGTGCTATATCCTCAGGCTCGGGAGCCCTCAGCTTTATTTCCTTATTTTGCATCGGACTCTTTTTTTAGTGTCTGAACCTCTAGCAGGTCCACTTCCTTAATAAATGCCTGGGGGTATCCTAGAGATTGGATCAGGGCAAGTGCCGCTTTTGCTTTTGAATAGCCCCGGTATTCACCAACAACATATCTGTAGAATCCGTCACTCCCCCTGATCTCACGAACGTTCGACAACCCGGGGAAGGGATCAGTTGCAGGTGCTGTAAGGGCATGGATCTGAATCGTGTACAGTTTCACATTCTGTCCTTCCTGCTTCACCTCTTCATACCCCGGAAGCTCGTACTCAGGGATTATCCTTGCATCAGCAAAACCGGCATCCCTCACTGTAAGAAGATAATCGAGAGCATCGGTACGACTGTTAAACCTGCCCATGGCATACAAATATTTATCATCACTCCTGAATTCCCTGATAAATGCCAGTTCGCTTCTGTTGAATTGAGTAAAGTAACCTGCCGGTACTGCATTTTCCGATTCCTTAACAAGTACCCAGAATGCCTCACCCGAATACTTCATAAGATTATGTGGTATATACCTGAAAGTCTCCACGGGTATACTGTACCCGTCATTCACAATACCAATACTTACCCTTCTGTTATACCTTCTGCCCTCTGCATTATCGGAGCCGTCGGGATTCCGGTTATCTGTGATAAAGTCACTTTCACCCAGGCCTTTAACAGTGATGCGTGATCTGTTTATACCCTTATCGACAAGGTAGTTACATACAGTCTCCGCCCTTTTCTCCGAGAGTTCGAGATTGTACTGTTTGGTCCCTACCGGATCGGCATATCCCTTTATCTCAAGGCGAAGTCCCTCTCTTTCGAGGAGAGCAGGAATTATCTTTTCAAGTTCAACCATTGCTTCGCGTGAAAGCTTATAGCTGTCGAATTCAAAAAGTATTGTCCTGATAGTCAGGTAATGTCCCTGGTCAACAGACATAGGATATAAAAGGCTGTTGGCAGTAATCTCCTGACCTTTGGTTACTGAACTGACTTTCAGGTTGAGGGTGTCGGATGTGTAACCCGGGTATGATATTATCACTGTGTATGATCCCTTTGCCAGTTCTGTTGTGAATAACCCGGCTGAGTCGGCTTTAAGTGCAGTCATCACTGTATCATTATCAGCATCTGACAGTTCAATACTCAGCTTTTCCCTTTCGACCGGCATCCCGTCTTCGAGGGTTACCTTACCTTTGGCAGTTATTGTCATGATAGCTTCATTCTCCTTAAGTGATATCAGGTACAGGTTGGTGCTTGAGCTTGTATCAGTGCGTGTAATGCTCATAATGCCCCTGTTACTGTCGAAATAGGGAACAAAGCTAAGATCATCACCTGTTGTATTGACAGGGTAGGGCAGGTGTACAGGCTGTGACCAGTTTTTATCGTATTCCGAATAAAAAATATCAAAACCACCTATCCCTTCATGTCCTGTTGAGCTGAAATACAGGATACCCGACCGGCTGTCGAAACAGGGATTGTTTTCTTCAAGGGTACTGTTCACCGGACGCCCGATATTTTTTGCAGGTCCAAACGACCAGTCGTCTGATTTCTCCGAAACATATATATCAAGGCTCCCCAATCCGCCTGGTCTGTTACTTGAGAAGTAAAGTAATTTTCCGTCAGCAGAGATCGAAGCGGCAGCCTCCCAGTATCGACTGTTGATATTCTTCCCCAGTTTCTTTATCCTGCTCCATTTACCATCGCTATAGTGGGAGATATAGATATCTCCGTGGATACCATTGTTTCGTACCAGAATAAGTGTTTTGCCATCACCGGCGATCGAGTTGGAGTACATATCACCATATCTTCCCAGCTGATCAGTTATCTCAACGGGTTCTTCCCATGATGAATCGCTTTTGAATGAGCTGTATATCCTGTTTCCATCAGTTTCCCTGATAGTAAATATAAATACCGAATCATTTTCAGATACTACAGGGTAAGCAGCATTTCTGAATTTGATTAGCCATGGAGCAAAAAGCTGTTTATCAAGAAGAAAATGTCCGGTATCGATCTGTTGAGCATTCCTGCATGCTTTTATCTGCAGATCGATAAAAGTTATTTCAGACGCTTCATCAACCGTCAGCTGGCTCTGGTAATCCTTATAGTACCTGATCGCATCCTCAAGCTTCATATTTATCTGGTACGCATAGGCAAGATAAAAGAGAACGTCGAAAGGTGCTTCAGTACCGATCGTACTGTATTTGAAATCATCTGCGAAATTCTGTGCTGCATAGGAGAGCAGATCAAGAGCTTTTGCTTTTTTCCCGTTAATGTTCAGGTAGCAGACCCCAAGTTTATAATTCAGGTTATAATTATCAGGATCAATTTGAAGAAGCCTTTCATATATCTCAGCTGCCTTTGTGTAGTTTTCATCATATATAAAATAACCATCTGCATCATTGGTCAGATCGATTATCTCTTTTTTATCCGGTACATCTTCCTGAGCATACAGGGAAGATATATTCGGAATGAAAGAAAGGATACTGAGAATGATAAGAAAAGAGCTCTTTCTGATCTTAATAGAAATCATTACTGGTTCCCCCTGAACACAGTCTTAACAAATATCTGTTCAGGATAACCTATCCTTATAAGTTCCTGTGTTGTGTTATAAGCTTCCTCCTTCTGGTTGAACTTACCTGTTGTATACCTGTAGAATTTATCCTCATCATTGTAAACGACTGTAACATCCGTATCCCTGAAGAAGGATACATCAACCGGATTATGAAGGGCCATTAGCTGAACGGTATAGTACAGGACGTTCTCATTTGTAGCATCTTCATCGCTGACATCCCTGATTACCACATCGGTTACAAGAATTGATGAGTCAATCACAGCAACCGCCTGTATCTTTGAAAAATCAAGTATCTCGACCGGTTCCGTTATCGGGGGCAGATAATTTTCATCAGGTTCCAGTGTAATATCAATATTTTCTATACCGGATGGGTGTTCATCGGTAAGTGATACCTCAGCCATTTGCGACAGGTATGCAACACCTTCATATATCAGTTTATACTCACCTCCGTAAACGACAAAACTATAATGACCGGTCTGCTTGTTCGGGAACCCCACATCTATAGTATCACCTGAAATGCTGTCGCACAGGAAGATCCTGAAATTCTCATTAAAAGGAATCACGGTATCTGCAAGGCTCACTATACCCTTTATCTCGAATAATCTCTTCTCCTTTTCACCTCCCATGGTGATATAATATATATTCTTTTCCTTATATCCCGATGACATTGAGTAATAGGCATTTTTCCCTCCGTTTATCGGGTCAAAGAAAAGGTCATCATCGGAAGTATTCAACGGATAACCAATATTCTGAGGCGTTTTCCAGTCGTTACCTGAAACCCTTGACATGAATATGTCGTAGCCTCCTATATTGGTATGGCCTTCCGAGCTGAAATAGAGTATTGAATCGTTGCCTGTAATAAAGGGAGTATCTTCGTTAAAAGGTGTATTGATTGTCTGACCAAGGTTTACTGCCGGTCCCCACTCACCATTGGCTTGTTTTTCCGAGACATATATGTCAAGGTTGCCTACGCCGCCTTCGCGATTGCTGGAGAAATATAATTTCTTGCCGTCAGCCGAGACAGAAGCATGTGCTTCGTAG
>JBJKPH010000488.1:0-6078 GCA_046706585.1 Bacteroidales bacterium
TTATCGGAAAGATCGTTCTTTTCATCTCATCTGGATTATTTTGTTATTTCATAGTTATATAAAAAACTGTCGTTCCCACCCGTAATCAGGTTGAAACTGCTTCCACCGGAGAATTTACCAACTGAGAAAGCGCTGCTTCCCCTCAGAGGAAATCCCCTGGCACTCTTACCCCTGCTGTCGAAAAGCCTGATCAGGCCTTCCTGCTTTTCAACCAGGCCTATCATACGGTCGTTCTGTGAAAATACCAGTCCGTAAGGTCCGATAATCTCACCCTGACCAAGGTTCACACTGAACATCCTGTCCAGATCATCATCATATACCGTCATGTCCCCCTTATCAATAAAGAAATATTCACCCAAACCATCCCCGTCAATGTCAAAATATTCAAATATGTGATCACTGCTGAAATAACCGGCTCTGGCCTCCTCAACATTACCACTGAAAGAGACATATATTATCGTGCCCTCCCCTGATGACAGAACAAGGCGTGGTGAGGATTCACCGGTTAGTCTGAGTCTTGATCCCGGAGCCCTGTCAATCTGCTTGTTTACACTAACCCTGATATTCCCCCTGCGGTCGAGTATATACATATTCTCATCGTCATTAACAACGAGATAATCCTTCCCTGAAACCCTGAAAAACTCAATATCAAAATGTACTTCCCCTTTCGTCCTGAAAAGATTCCAGCCCTTAACTACATTCCCGCTTTTGTCATAGGCATATATCTGCCTGTCCACGCCTGCAATAAAAAGCCGGTAATCTTTGTTGTTATCATAATCGAAAACCGATAATCCCGATGCGGCCTGAGACCTTAGCCTGACAGGGAACCGTTCAACGTAATTCCCGTTCCTGTCGATCAGATGAAGGTAATTGGCGGTAGCAAAAAGGATCTGGTTCTTACCGTTACGGTAATAATCGATCATATATGGATCTCCAACTATCTTTTCGGCCAGTTTGACCTTCCACAATATCCTGCCGGCCGAGTTGATCAGGTATATATTATTATTAAGGTCCTGGATAAAGATCTCGTTCCTGCCGGTATTGTGATTCGTAAAAAACATCGGTTTTGAATAGAGAACGGTGTCCAGCAGGCTTTCCCACTGTGTAGATGTCTCTTCTTTTGCTTTACTGCTGAATGCTACCGACAACGTGTTATAGATCATGTTATTGCTGGCAATGAACTGGTAACCGACAGCCTCTATTTTCTGCAGTGAATTGATATTTTCTTCGAGTCCCTTCAAAATATTCTCATTTATTCTTCCCGACAACACTGATAGTATCCGTGAGGGTACTGCATAGAAATAATATCCCGCCCTGCTGGGCATTGTCCCTTCGAAATCTCTGTACGAAAGATCGTTCGCCAGGGTATTATTCAGTATATTATCGTAAATGAACTTCGATATAGTCTCAGTCCTTTTACCAAGGACAAGCCAGTTGTCATAAAAGGTTGCATATGATGAACTGAAATCTTTTCCGAAATCGCTGTAGAGATAACCTGCCATTCCTTTTCCCGGGAGTACATAAATTGTATACTCCGACTGATCATCGGGCTTATATGTTATTGTCCTGCCTTCTTCTCCCGATCCTCCATTGGTTGTAACCCCTATTTCATCGCCGAAAGCTTTTTCAATGGCATTACTTCCTTTTAACCTGATAATGAATAGTCTGTTCTCATCAGGGGTAAACCCCTTGATATCCATATATATTTTTGTAGCCTCACCATCAAGCTGAGGCCTTACTATATCGGCAAGATACTTCTCCGGAAGGTTATCATTACGTACTTTTTTGCTTTCGGTATAATTGCCGATAAGACTTTCGAACATTGCCGCTCCGGCCGGTATTACCAGGTATGATTCAAAATTTGATGGGTCGCCATTCAAATATTTTGCCATCGTCTCTGACGAGTCGGCTACTTCAATATAACCGGTTGCCATGATACCATCACTCCTTAAAAAGATGTCCGATTCGGCCGTTGAAGCAAGATCTCCGGTAATTTCAGAAATATCTTTACCACCGTCACCCGTAAGTATCGACACAATCCTGGGGAGATTGGGAAAAATAAGGAAGAGCTTATTCTCATTCTTTCCCGCTGCGGATGCAACCTGTTCAAATCCGGGCATATCACGAATACCGGTCTCTTCTGCCGATTGTCTGATGGCTGCTTCAACCAGCAGTTCCGACCGGCTTACTATTATCAGTCCCCTTACAAACGATATACTGAACCTGAGATCTTTCTTCCCCGCGATCGACAACTCCCATATCTGTGATCCCTCATAATCCCTGGTTGTTACCGTTGCACCTTTAATATTTGCCAGTGCTTCATTTATGTGCCTTGGTCTGACTTCAGGAGGCAGGGCAGCAGCGTAAAAGGCCGTCACCCTGTCGCGGCCCAGAAGGTGAAATGACACTAATACGGAACCTTTCCCCGTGAACCGCTGAATATCCCTGGTATGCAGCAGGGAATCAGTAACCTCAAGTGACCGGCAAAAATCCTCTGCCCCCGAGGCAAGCGATAACTCATCGACCATCTGGTTGTCGTGTACCAGTGATTCAAAAAAATCGGGGATATCAACTAATTCAACTAAAATACCTGCATCGGTAGGTATTACTGAATAAGGACTTGCAACAAACGTACTCTTCCTTTGCTGAAGGTAATATGCCAGCGCAGCAAGCCCTATAAACATCACGACTATAAATACTATGCTTCCTCTCCTGATCAATTGCCGGGAAATTTCATTAATAATAAAACTCAAATTTAGTAAAATTGTTGTCATCCTCTTCCCCTTTCAACCGAAGCTCAGGCAAGGAACCGAGCCCGACGACCATTGGGAGTAAACTGGGAAAGTACCGGAAATCAGGGACAGGGGGATGTCCGCTCCCGGGATGTCCTCCTGCTCAACAATATATTCTCTCCCTTTCGCGGGTGGAATACTTTTTGCTACTTTTGGCCTGAATAACCTACATGAAAATGAAGAAAACCTTACTACTAACCATAGCATTAAACCTAATACTTGTCTTTGCGAACGCTCAGACTATCACGGTCCTGGATTCTGAAGACCATAAACCGGTTAAGGATGTGGCAATATTCAATAACTCACGTACACGCTTCGGTTATACCGACCTTGCAGGAGAATTCAATATTGCTGCCTTTTCAGATGATGATATTCTGAACTTCCAGCATCCCTCATATGAAAACATAGCCCTTTCGCGCAAGGAGATAGAAGCAATGGACTCGGTTGTTATACTTAATCACCGTACTTTTGAAATAGATGAATTTGTTGTATCGGCAAACAGGTGGGAACAGAACAAGGAAGAGGTTCCCAACAAGATCACACAGATCCGTATGCCAACCATCAATTTTATGAATCCCCAGACATCTGCTGACCTTCTCGGGATCTCCGATGAGGTATTTATCCAGAAGAGTCAGTTGGGAGGTGGCAGCCCAATGATCAGGGGATTTGCCACTAACAGGATCCTGCTTGTGGTCGACGGGATCAGGATGAACAATGCTATCTTCAGGGAAGGTAATCTGCAGAACGTAATATCAATAGATCCCAACATCATCGAGACAACCGAGGTGATTTTTGGTCCCGGCGCCACAATGTACGGCAGTGATGCTATCGGCGGGGTGATGGACTTTCATACAAAAAAAGCACTTTTATCGACCAGTGACAAGCCGAATATCAGGGTAAATGCAATGTTGCGTTCTTCGACAGCGAATAGTGAAAAAACAGGTCATATCGACATGAATCTCGGCGGAAAAAAAATAGCCTTCATGTCGAGTCTCACATATGCATCCTACGGAGATCTAAGAATGGGAACAGTTGGCAATCCCGGGTACCGGAGACCCGAATTTGTAAAAAGGGTAAACGGGACCGATGTGATTGTTGACAATCCTGATCCCAACCTGCAGGTATTTTCAGGTTATGATCAGTTCAACCTTACCGGTAAACTCAGGTTCCAGCCTACCGAAAAGCTGAACATTGTGTTAACAAGCACCTGGAGTGCAACATCCGACTACCCCAGGTACGACAGGCTTATCCAGTACCGGAATGGAGAACTGAGGTACGGCGACTGGTATTACGGGCCTCAGAAATGGAATCAGAACAGTGTTACAATGGAATATAAGCCGGGAAGCGGACTGTTCGACGCACTCAGGGTGGTTGTGGCAAGGCAGGATTTTGAGGAGAGCCGTAACGACAGAAAGATATATGACCCTGTACTGAATAATACGACTGATATGGTTGTAGCATATTCCCTGAATGCAGATTTTGAAAAGACATTGGGTAATGGTCTTCTTTATTATGGTATTGAAGGTGTCAGTAATGATATAACCTCAACAGCAGCAGCCACAAATATTGAAACAGGAGTGGTCTCATCGGTCCCTACACGGTACCCCGACGGAGTAAACAGGTATTTGAGTGGTGCCCTCTACTCAGGCTTCAAGGTCAACATCTCCGACAGGATCGTTTTGAACTCAGGTCTCAGGTATAATTATGTTTCATTGCACTCTACCTTTATCGACAACCCCTATAGTTTTCCGTTTACAGAACTCAATTTCAGCAATGATGCCCTTACAGGTTCTGTCGGATTTGTATTCCTGCCTGGAGATAATACCCAGATCAACCTGAATGGCTCAACCGGGTTCAGGGCTCCGAACCTCGACGACGCAGGTAAGGTGTTCGATTCTGAACCAGGGAATGTCGTTGTACCCAATCCGGGCCTTAAGCCTGAATATGCATACAATTTTGACTTTGGGGTCTCACACGACTTTCTGAGTATAGTACACCTGGAGATGACCGGCTTTGTCACAAAGCTTAAAAACGCAATGGTTAGGCGCGATTTCAGCTTCAACGGACAGGATTCGATAATGTATCTGGGTGAATTAAGCAAAGTCCTTGCACTGGTCAATACAGGCAGTGCAACAGTCTTCGGTGGGCATGCGGCTTTACAGGTATCACCTGCAAAATATTTCAGGATAAAGGCAAATGTTAATATAACCAGGGGATTCGATCAGGACGGGATACCTTTGAGGCACGTTGCCCCGTTGTTCGGTTCTGCACATTTTATCTACGAGAATAAAAAGATCAGGGCCGACTTTTATATGGTCGGCAACGGAGCCATGACCAACGATATGATGGCCCCGTCGGAGACCGATAAGGCTTACCTGTATGCTACCGATGCTAATGGGGATCCGTGGTGCCCTCCATGGTATACCATAAATCTGAAAGCATCGTATCAGGTGGGAACACTGGGCATAATTACTGCCGGCGTTGAAAATATTCTCGACCACAGGTACAGACCATACTCATCAGGCATTGTCGCACCGGGACGCAATTTCATTATCGCACTAAGGGTGATGCTATGATTCTGTTGTTAGTTTCCTGAAAACCTCCTCGAGGCTTTTCTCCTGTTGCAGCATCGACAGAACTGTTAGGCCGTTGCTGACTGCAAATTTGAATATTTCAGGCCTGATATCGTTATATGACGGCGATTCGAGTAACCATTTCCTTTCTTCAAGGGATCTTACTTCGGTAACCCCCGGAATTGCACCGAGCATAGCACCTGCAACCTCGATGTCGAATTCAACCATTATTGTAACACTGTTTTCTTTCACATGCGAATAGATCTCCTCCTTCCTGTCATCGGCCTTTATCACTCCATGGTCGATTATTATTAACCTTTGGCAGAGTGCTTCCACCTCCTGCATTATATGCGTTGACAACATTACCGTTTTTTCCTTTCCAGCCTCTGATATCAGGTTCCTTATCTCAACTATCTGATTGGGATCGAGACCGCTGGTGGGCTCATCAAGTATCAGTATCTCAGGGTCATGTATCAGTGCCTGGGCAAGCCCTACCCGCTGCCTGTAACCCTTCGAAAGAGCCCCGATCTTCTTGTTCTGCTCCCCGGTAAGGCCGGTCTCCCCTATTATCTCGGCAACCCTGCCTGCCGGTTTCCTGATCGAATAAATCCCTGCAATAAACCTCAGATACTCCTTAACATACATCTCAGGGTATAGAGGATTATTTTCCGGCAGATTACCTATCTTTCTGCGGGTAGCAGCCATCTTCTCCG
>JBJKPH010000489.1:0-6339 GCA_046706585.1 Bacteroidales bacterium
ATTCTATCCTTTCCTCTATCGAATATTGTACTGTATCGGCAGTCGACATCTGCGATCCGATCGACTGGTTGTAGATATTGTTAACAGCATCCATATCGGCAATCCTTGCATCCCTGATCACCAAGTCGTTAATTGTGTATTTTTTCATTTCTGCTATCTTTTATTCCAAAGTTCCAGTTGTTCATAGGTTACCCCGTCATCATCAAGGTTTGATACCGACACTCCCATAAGCCTGATCCTTTTTCTTTTCAGATCGATAGTTTCACGTAAACCCGTTACCAGGGCATGGAGTTCACTGAATTCTGTGATCTTTGTTTCAGAAGTATGGCTTCGTGTTAACTGTGCAAAATCATCAAACTTGATCTTAAGAGTGACAGTCCGGCCTGTCTTACCCTCCTTTTCAACTCTTGACCATAGCTCACGCTCTATCTTGTAAAGTTCGGCAATCACCTGGAAAGAAGTAGTAAGATCGGAGTCGAAAGTCAGCTCAGCTCCGATGGATTTGCGTTCCTTACCCGGTTCAACAGGCCGGTCGTCTACTCCCCTTGAGATATCATAATAGAATCTACCGGCCTTTCCGAAATTTCTGCTTAAAAAATCAAGTCCTGCTTTCCGCAGGTCGGCACCGTCATGTATTCCGAACCGGTGCATCTTCTCGGCTGTAATCCTTCCTATACCGTAAAATGATGAGATTGGTAGCGAGGCAAGGAATTTATCGACTTCCGGCTCACTAATGGCAAAGATACCATCAGGTTTATTGATATCCGAAGCCAGCTTTGCAAGGAACTTATTCACCGATATTCCGGCCGAGGAGGTCAGGCCTGTTTTATTTTTTATATCTTCCTTTATTGCTCCTGCCATGACAACAGCATCGGCAAATGACCCTGTGGAAGCAGTGACATCAAGGAATGCTTCATCAACAGAAAGTGCTTCCACCAGTGGTGAATGATTATAAAAAACACTAAAGATCATTGATGACACCTCCCTGTATCTTCTCATATGATGGTTTACGAATATCAGTCCGGGACAAAGCCGCATGGCAATAGTGCTGGGCATGGCCGATCTGACACCGTATTTTCTTGCCTCATAACTGGCTGCAGCAATAACACCTCTTTCAGCCGGTGAACCGACAACCACGGGTTTACCCCTCAGTTCAGGATTGTCGAGCTGTTCGATAGATGCAAAAAAGGCATCCATGTCGATATGGATTATATGCCGCACAGCTATCAGTATTATGATATTTACAAATTTGACAAAAAAAGGGAAGAAACACTATTTGATATCTGGCTAATCTTAACCATTATTGCAGGATAATCAAATTGGATGGAAAATCTGCCTGGAGAAATAAATTCAGAAAGGGTGTTTGCACTTATACTTACCAACCACCGGATGTGGGGTCCGTTGTTTATTCCGTATATGCTGACAAGGGAAAAGGGGAAGACATATTTCAGACCGGAAGAATGTCTGTCACCATTTGCATCACCCGAAACAACATCGATCCTATCAGAGGAGGAGAACACACTGATCGATATTATCAACAGCTATTCCGAAAGGAACCTGCACAGGCTGTTTTCACGCGAGCCGAACGTTGTCAGCTTCCTTGAAAAGGTTTCGGACGAGACATTTGAAAAACATATCAAACCATATATCGAGAACAAACTCTCGTGGTGTATTGAACTGATAAGAACCAATTCTATACCTGTGTACAGGCAGAAAAGCCGGACAATGAACCTCCATGATGACGACAGGCTGGAGATGACAGATGAACACGCAATTCCTGTTTTCAGTTTCGGGGTTACAGATGAGGGGGCATCATATCAACTAAGTCTGATTGTCGATGAGAAACCTGTACCAATAAGGGGAAAAGACATCAGCATACTGAGTAATTCACCCTGCGTTGTCAGGATCGATAATTCGCTGCTTCTGGTTGACGATATAGAAGGCACCAAACTGAAACCTTTCTTCCTGAAAGATAGCCTGTCTGTTCCGCGGAACCACCTTGAAAAGTATATGAGAGGTTTCGTATTGAATATTGTAAACAGGAACAGGGTGATAGCCGAAGGATTTGACATTGTACAGGGTAACCCGTCGCATAATGCTGAACTGGTTCTTGAAATGGGTATCCGAAATATTCCGGTTCTGATCCTTGAATTCAGATATGATGAAAAAGTATTTCATCTGCCTGACAAAACCGGATTATATACGGTTCTTTCAATAAAAGAAGGAAAGTATCTGTTCACACAGAATCCGAGGGACAGGGAATGGGAAAGGAACCGCAGGGATTCACTGATCGAACTGGGGTTTTTCTCTGATGATGATATTAATTTCATGGTACCTTCACGTGGAGGATCGCCCCAGGATGAGCTATACAGTCTTCTGGAGGCAGTTGGCAATTCATGGGAAGCCATAAAGTCTGCAGGTTTCAGAGTACGCACGGGAAGCCTTAATAAAAAATATTTACTGGGACCGGTTGATCTCTCTGTCGATTATACTGTTCATAATGACTGGTTCGACCTTAAAGCATATGTTATTATTGATAACCACAGGATCCCATTCGTGAGATTCAGAAGGAATATACTGGAGAATAACAGGGAATATACACTGCCCGACGGAAGGGTCGTTGTGCTCCCGGAGGAATGGTTCACCAAATACAAGGATATTTTCGAACTGGGTAAGCCCGGTGAAGAGTCGCTTCAGATACATAAACAGCATTTTACATTACTCAATGAAGTATTCAGCGATGTTGAATGCAGGGCATGCGAGAACCTCGAAAAGCTGGTTCTGCCGGAAACCATTCCTTCAGTAACCATTCCCGAAGGGCTCGATGTTGTCCTGAGACAATACCAGGCTGACGGACTAAGCTGGCTTTGTTTCCTGCAGTCACATAATCTCGGGGGATGTCTGGCCGATGATATGGGACTGGGAAAAACAATACAGACACTATCTCTTTTGCAGTATAATAAAGAATCTGCGGAGGGTAAATATACCGACCATAGTGCAGTAGCAGGCAGGAGAAAGACGGAACAGGCAGCCGGAAGAAAAACATCGCTGCTGGTAGTCCCCGCATCACTTCTCTATAACTGGGAGAACGAGATAAAGAGATTCGCACCGGGATTAAAAGTATATTCATATAAAGGTAACCAGAGGAAGAAAACCACCTCCTATTTCGGTTCCTGGGATATAATCCTTTCAAGCTATCATACCGTACGACAGGATGCTGAAATTATTGAAAGTTTCAGATTTCACTATATAATTCTCGACGAGAGCCAGGTAATAAAAAATCCGGCGTCACAGTTGTATAAGACAATGATAAGGCTCCATTCAGAATTCAGGCTTGTTCTTACAGGAACACCTGTTGAGAATTCACTGGTCGACCTGTGGACACAACTGAACTTTCTTAATCCGGGCCTGCTGGGCAGTCTTGCCTTCTTCAAAAGAGAATTTGCCAGACCAATAGAAAAGAACGGTGCCGATGAGAAAGAACAGAGACTGCAGAAGCTAATAAAACCGTTTATCCTGAGAAGGACAAAAGAAGAGGTTGCAACAGACCTGCCGCAGGTCATGGAGAAGACCGTTTTCTGTGATATGACCGATGAACAAACAAGGGTGTATAATGAAGAAAAGTCGGCAGTAAGGAACAGCCTGCTCAATAACTTTGATAATCTCGGACCTGAAAATTCTGCCATTATCGTTCTGCAGGGCCTGATGAAACTCAGGCAGATATCAAATCACCCGGTGCTGGCCGACCAGGATTACAGATCAGGATCGGGTAAGTTTGAGAATGTGCTGCAGGATATCGAAAGTGTGATAGCCGGTGATCACAAGATACTGGTATTCTCATCATTCGTCAAACACCTTAATCTTTTTGCAAACCATTTCACTTCAAACGGGACCAGGTTTGCGATGCTAACAGGAAGCAGCACTAACAGGGAGAAGATTGTAAACGAATTCCAGGATGATCCGCATACATGGCTTTTCCTGATATCTCTGAAGGCAGGAGGTGTGGGACTTAATCTAACTGCTGCCGACTATGTTTTCATTCTTGATCCCTGGTGGAACCCGTCAGCTGAGCTCCAGGCCCTCAACAGGGCCCACAGGATAGGACAAGACAGGAATGTATTCGTTTACAGGTATATCAGCACAGGCAGTATAGAGGAGAAAATTACCAGGCTGCAGGAGAAGAAATCGAAGCTGGCTGAAACATTCATTTCATCAAACAATCCGGTGAAAGACCTCAACATAAATGAAATGCTTGAGCTGATAGGATAATTATTATCTTTAAGACCTTAAAATTCTGTAAACATGTCAAAATACCAGGAACACCCCCTTAACAAGAAGTATGATCTTGACTCCCTCTTTTCCACTCTGTGGGAATTCTACAGGAAATGGTTTGTACCGATGTTCATTATCTCATTCATCTTTTCGATCCTTTCAGGTGTGGTATCGTCCGGGATCGATGTTTCATCATTACAGAACACCACTGATCCTGCTGAACTGATGAATAATATCAAATCATTGACCGGGCCATATCTCCTGCTGATGCTTATATCGGTAAGCGCCACCATCTTCCTGCAATATTTTATTGTCAGGAAACCCGTGGAACCGGAAAGTGATATTCTTTCAATAATATCTTCTGCTATAGTGAAGTTCTTTCTTCCCATGGTGGTCGTCTACATTGTACTTATGATCTTTGCAGTAGCTGCTGCAATTGCCGGTTTTATTGCGTTTATTATCGGAATATTCTTCGCCCTGATATATCTGGCACTTTTTTTTGCCATTGCAGCCCCGGTAATGATGGTCGAGGAATCAAGTATTGGCGAAACTATTTCAACTACATTCAGGCTGGTCCATAAAAGATTCTGGCCAAATATAGGCTGGATGACCATATTTTTGTTACTATATATTGTCGTCTCGATGGTGATAGCCGGAATTGAAATGATACCTTTCGGAGGTTCAGTGCTGAAGACTATCACAAACCCCGAATCTGCCCCGGTGATGATGGAAACTGCCAGTAACCCGGCGTATATTCTGTTCAGCTCATTGTTAACCGCTTTGCTTATGCCATTTATGCCGATCTTCGGGCTTATCCTGTACTTTAACAACAAGGCCTGGCTGGCGGGAAACAGCGGAATCAGCAATGAATTATCCGGACCTACTGTCGATGATCTCACACCATGATAAATAAACTATGAAAGTACTTGCTATCAACGGTAGTCCCAGAAAGAAGGGGAACACGGCGTACCTGCTTGGGATTGTTCTTGAAGAACTTGAAAAGGAAGGGATCAGCACCGAAACGGTCCAGCTTGGCGGAAGGAAAGTCAACGGTTGTAATGCCTGCATGAAGTGTCGCGATAAAAAAGACGGTTTCTGCCATCATAAGAACGATTACCTGAATGAAATCATAGGTAAGATGATGGAAGCAGATGGTATCCTTATCGGATCACCCGTATATTTTGCCGATCTGACAACCGAGACCAAAGCCCTGCTTGATGTATCGGGGTATGCACTCAGAGGTGCCGGCAACCCACTGAAGAGAAAGGCTGGTGCTGCGGTTATAGCTGTTCGCAGGGCAGGCGCTATCCATGCATTCGACAGTATCAACCATTTCTTCCTGATCAACGAAATGATTGTGCCCGGGTCATCATACTGGAATATTGGCATCGGCAGGGAAAAAGGAGAAGTTGCAAATGACGAAGAAGGCATCCGGACCATGCGTACCCTGGGGGCCAATATGGCATGGCTGATCAAGAGGATGAATTCCGGGGAATGAAATTGTATATGTACTATGGTCTATGGTCTATGGTCTATGGTCTATGTGCTATGTGCTATGTTTGAAATGATCCGGATAACCAGTTTCCCAGTTTCAAGGGGGTGAAGGGGATGTAAATCCGGTAATAAGTCCCGCAGAACCGGAACTTCGTTTCGCTACAATATTCAACATTCGACATTCAATATTGACTCCCTGTGGTCGTCGAGCTCACAGCACTCATCCCGAGTGAATCGGGATTCGCACTGCTCGGTTCGACATTCGACATTCTAATACCTCATCCTCTCCACATAATGAGTATGGAGCAGTTCATGTGAACGGTGGCCGTTGGGTTCACCGAGAAATTCCCTGTACAGGGCCATTACCCCGGGATTATCATGTGATTTTCTGAGGGGCATCCCCATATCTTCAGCATAGATTGCATCGATCCTTTTCTGCCGTATTTCCCTGCTTGTTGGTATAGGCTGCCCTCCTCCGCCAATACATCCTCCCGGGCAGGCCATGATCTCGATAAAATGGTAGCCGGATGTGCCAGCAGTAACCTGCCTCATTAAACTATCGGCATTAGCCAG
>JBJKPH010000490.1:0-4828 GCA_046706585.1 Bacteroidales bacterium
CACCCAAGCCGGTCTTTGCACTTGCTTCGATGATATCATCCCTGTCGCAGCCCAGAAGGTCAACAATCTGGTCCTTCACATCATCGGGCATGGCGCTGGGAATATCCATTTTGTTCAATACCGGAATGATATCCAGATCGTGCTCTATGGCCATGTACAGGTTTGAAATAGTCTGCGCCTGGATGCCCTGTGTGGCATCAACAACAAGCAGTGCTCCCTCGCATGCAGCTATCGATCTGGAAACTTCGTAGGAAAAATCAACATGTCCGGGGGTATCGATCAGGTTCAGAACATAATCATTACCGTCATTAGCCCTGTAATTCATCTGAATAGCATGGCTTTTGATCGTTATTCCTCTTTCCCTCTCCAGGTCCATGTTATCGAGTACCTGGTCCATTTTATCCCTGTCGGAAACAGTGTGCGTCAGATCAAGCATCCTGTCGGCAAGAGTGCTCTTCCCGTGGTCGATATGTGCTATAATGCAGAAATTACGTATTTTATTCATTCTTGCCACGCTCCTGTTTTCAGCGCAAATATAGCAAATTAACGATAACCAATGTTATTCATCAGGCAGGCGCATCAGCTAATGATAATTTTATTACATTGGGAGTGGAAGACTGGAATAATGGAATAATGGAATTACCAAGTGCTCCAACATTCCAGCATCCCATTTACGATATATCTCCAGGCTATGATAACTTTCGTCGCGAGCATATTGATCCTGGTTGCCGGTTATTTCCTGTACGGCAGGTTTATTGACCGGTTTTTCGGTATGGATCCCTCAAAGCCAACTCCGGCATGTACAAGACCTGACGGAGTTGATTATATCCCGATGCCTTCATGGAAGATATTCATGATCCAGTTTCTTAATATAGCAGGGCTTGGTCCTATCTTCGGGGCCATTCTGGGTGCAATGTACGGTCCGGTTGCCTATATCTGGATAGTTGCCGGCTGCATTTTTGTAGGTGCAGTTCATGATTACTTCTCAGGAATGCTCTCGGTGCGTAACGGTGGTGAAAGCCTGCCGGAGCTTGTGGGACGGTATCTGGGCAAAACCATTAAGGGGTTTCTCAGGATCTTCACACTGTTGCTGCTTATCTTTGTAGGAGTTGCCTTTGTGACCGGGCCGGCTAAACTGCTTCAGACAATGACCGGTACCGACGTAAGGATCTGGCTATACCTTATCTTTGCGTACTACCTGCTGGCAACGCTGCTCCCCATTAACAAGATAATAGGCAGGATCTACCCTGTTTTCGGTGCTTCTCTTCTGATAATGGCTATAGGCATAGGAGGATCGGTCTTCTTCAGATCGGCAGGTGGTTCTCTTCACCTGACAGAGCTTTCAGCATCATCATTTGCAAATTTTCATGTCAACCCGGGGTCAAATATCCTGTTCCCGATGCTATTTATTGTTATATCGTGTGGGGCAATATCGGGTTTCCACGCAACCCAGTCGCCACTTATGGCCAGGTGCATCACTTCCGAAAAGGAAGGCAGGGTCATTTTCTACGGAGCGATGATAGCTGAAGGAATTGTGGCTATCATATGGGCAACGGCAGCAATGAATTATTTCGGGGATGTGCATGGGTTAAACTACACACTCAGTAATCCTTTGCCGGGCGACAGTACTGTCATCCCCGATCCGGCATGGGTTGTAAACGAAATATGTAACAGCTGGCTGGGCAGGGTCGGTGCTGTTTTTGCAATCGTGGGCGTGATTGCCTGTCCTGTAACATCAGGTGATACAGCTTTCAGAAGCGCAAGGCTTACTATTGCCGATATGTTGAAAATTGAGCAATCACCTCTTGGAAAGAGATTATTGGTAAGTATTCCACTCTTTGTTACTGGTTTTATATTAACCTTTATTCTTAAGGATGAGTTCGGAAAGATCTGGAAGTTTGTTGGCATTTCAAACCAGTCGCTTGCAGCTATAGTATTATGGACCGGAGCCATGTATCTTGTCAGTGAAAGAAAAAACCACTGGCTCCTGTCGATACCTGCCACATTTCTGAGTGTGGTCTGCTTTACCTACCTGATCGTTGCACCCAATGACAGTGCAGGACTTGGCATTAATAATACTGCCGGTTTTATTGCCGGTCTTTCTGCCGGCCTGATAATGCTGGTTCTTTTCCTTTTCTTCGCAAATAAAAAGAGAGCTGCCCTATAGCCGGACAGCTCCCCTTGTTCGCATCAATTCGCTAAAATTCGCATCAATTTGCATCCATTACATCATACCTCCCATTCCGCCACCCATGGCTGCCGGATTCATTGGGGGTTCATCCTTCTCCTCTTCAACAACAACTGCCTCGGTAGTAAGGAACATACCGGCAATTGAAGCTGCATTTTCAAGAGCGATCCTGGTAACTTTTGCAGGATCAATAACTCCTGATTCATATAGATTCTCAAACTTGTCGGCAGATGCATTATATCCAAAGTCATCTTTTCCTTCCTTCACTGTCTGGGCAACAACGGCTCCCTCTTTCCCGCAGTTTACTACTATCTGGCGCAGAGGTTCCTCAATAGCCCTCTTAATAATCTCGATTCCTGTCTTCTGATCTTCGTTATCACCTTTAAGGTTCTCAAGCGACTCGATAGCCCTGATATAGGCTACTCCTCCTCCGGGAACAATACCTTCTTCAACAGCAGCACGAGTGGCACTGAGTGCATCATCCACGCGGTCCTTTTTCTCTTTCATCTCCACCTCCGAAGCAGCTCCGATATAGAGTACAGCTACACCGCCTGCCAGTTTAGCAAGGCGCTCCTGCAGTTTTTCACGATCGTAATCTGATGTTGTAGTGCTGATCTGCTGTTTGATCTGATTTACCCTGGCTTCTATTGATCCTTTTTCACCGGCACCGTTTACAATTGTTGTATTTTCCTTATCAACAGTTATTTTTTCGGCGTTACCGAGCATATCAAGGGTTGCATGCTCAAGTTTAAGTCCCTTCTCTTCAGATATAACGGTTCCTCCCGTAAGGATAGCAATATCTTCAAGCATCTCTTTTCTCCTGTCACCAAAACCGGGGGCTTTAACGGCACACACCTTCAGTGATCCCCTGAGACGGTTAACCACAAGAGTTGCAAGAGCTTCGCCCTCAACATCTTCAGCAACTATCATAAGCGGCCTTCCGTTTTGTGCGGTTGTTTCAAGTATCGGCAGAAGATCTTTCATCGTCGAGATCTTCTTATCGAATATAAGGATATAGGGATTATCAAGCTCTGCAGCCATCTTATCGGTATCGGTTACAAAATATGCCGATATATACCCCCTGTCGAACTGCATACCTTCCACTACTTCAACTGTAGTTTCAGTTCCTTTGGCTTCCTCAACAGTTATCACACCCTCTTTCTTGACCTTACCCATTGCCTCTGCTATGAGTTTACCTATCGAATCATCATTATTGGCTGAAATACGGGCTACCTGCTCGATCTTCTGAAGGTCATCACCTACAACCCTGGCCTGTTTATTAATGCTTTTTACCACTTCGGCAACAGCTTTGTCGATTCCCCTTTTAAGCTCCATAGGGTTTGCTCCTGCTGTAACGTTCTTCATACCAACATTAATAATGCTCTGGGCAAGAAGTGTTGCTGTAGTTGTACCGTCACCGGCATCATCGCCTGTCTTTGAAGCAACCTCTTTTACCATCTGGGCTCCCATATTCTCATACGGATCAGCCAGTTCGATCTCCTTAGCAACCGTAACACCGTCTTTTGTTATCTGGGGTGCACCGAATTTCTTTTCAAGGACCACATTACGTCCCTTAGGTCCCAGGGTAACCTTTACGGTATCAGCGAGCTTGTCAACTCCTTCTTTCAGAAGCCCTCTGGCTTCAATATTAAATTTTATCTCCTTTGCCATATCAATTAAATTAAATTGTTAACTAAATTATACAATATACAGCACATCGCTCTGTGCAATGAGAAGGTAATCAGCGCCATCGATAGTCAGTTCCTGTCCGGAGTATTTTCCATACAGCACTGTATCCCCGGGTTTAACCTCCATAACCTCGTCTTTTTTAGCCGATCCTGTAAGGACCACCTTTCCCTGCTGAGGCTTCTCCTTGGCACTGTCAGGGATAATAATACCACTTGCTGTCTTTTCTTCTGCTGCATCAGGTTTGACGAGTACTTTACCAGCAAGTATTTTACCTTTTAAATTTGCCATATTCCAATTCTTTTAGTTAATAATTAAATTTACCGACAAACCTCATTTAGCAGAATTTATGCCAAATGGTCAGTTGTCATGATCTGCTGCATTTTCAGGACAATTAGACAAAAAAAATGTCAGTTCGATGACAAACTGACATTTAATATTATCTATAATTCTTTATTGCTGGCTCCCATCATCAGCCGGTTGCTGATCGGGGATAGCTGTTGGCAATGTTGGTATCGCATTCGGATCAACAGCATTCTGTATCCTGTCCTGGATCCTTGATGTCTGCTCAACCTGCCCCCTGGGTATTGAAGCGGTAGCCAGAATACTTAATACCAGGATCGCGCCAGCCAGAGTCCATGTTGCCTTTTCCAGGAAGTCAGCTGTCTTCCTCACACCCATTGTCTGACCTGTTGATGTAAAATTAGCAGCCAGGCCTCCCCCTTTTGAGTTCTGAACTAGTACTATCATTATCTGCATCACACATGCAATAATGACAAGTACTGAAACAAAAATATAAAGTCCCATCTTCCTGTAATTATGTTATTAATTCTTTAATTGTCTCAATTTGAGTGGCAAAATAACTACTTTTTTCCGGATATTTCAAACTTAATTTTTCATAAATTCTTATTGCCCTTGTATAATATCCCTGGTGAAGGTATATCCGTGCCAGGG
>JBJKPH010000491.1:0-5599 GCA_046706585.1 Bacteroidales bacterium
TAGTTTCGTAAGATATATAATTTGGTTAAGAACAGAAAATGGGAATAAATTATAGCGGAGGTCCGTTACATTCAAAAAGTCCACACTCCTTCCTGTTGATCTTTTGCTGCCTGTAAATAATAAAAACACAGGAAATATTAGGGTTAAAACCCTTTCGCCGGTCATATATTTATTAACCAGATCTGCAGTCATGAAAAGGACTTTTTCAATTTTCTACATGTTTTTTCTGATACTTTATTTTAATTCATGCATTAACGGGGACGGGACCGGGATATCGGATACCGGTCCTTACCTCGGATGCACTCCTCCTGGAAATGAGCCGGAACTTTTTGCCCCGGGGATAGTTACCGGGGGATATATGACCAGGGATATTGCAATATCGCCTGACGGCAATGAAATATATTTTGGAGCCAGGATATCGAAATACTATACTATTCTTGTTACCAGGAATAACGGTACTGAGTGGAGCAAACCTGAGGTAATGGAACATATGGAGAATCCGGAATATATGAATATTGAACCTGCCATCTCTTATGACGGTTCAAAGTTCTTCTTCCTGTCAAACAGGCCTGTAAAAGGAGGCCGGGAAGGAGGTCAGGACATTTGGGTAATGAACCGTACCGATGAGGGATGGAGTGAGCCTTATAATCCCGGACCACCGGTGAATACCGACCTGCCTGAATTTTACCCCTCCCTGACAATGGATGGGACCATTTACTTTACCAGGAATGACACGGGATCACAGATCAGCAATATTTACAGGTCGGGAATGGTTAACGGTGAATACACCTATGCGGAAAAACTTCCGGTTCAGGTTAACTGCGGACAGAATCATTACAACGCGTTCATTGCCCGCGACGAAAGCTATATTATAGTACCTGTGGTCGGCAGGACCGACAGTTACGGAGGAACAGATTATTATATTGTATTCAGGAGAGAAGATGACTCATGGAGTGAGCCAATAAATATGGGAAACAGGATAAACACGGCTGACGGCCTCGAATATTCAGCATATGTAACCAGGGACGGAAAATATCTCTTTTTTATGTCGCGCAGGTTACCTGACACTGAGCCCGATTCACTTACATGGGATTACCTTAAAAAGTTATATGACATGCCTGAATCGGGCAATTCGTCGATCTACTGGATGAGTGCGTCAATTATTGACTCCCTGAGGACAACTGCAGTCTATAATTAGGGCTTCTACTCCTTCAGACCCCCTTTCCCGATC
This sequence comes from Bacteroidales bacterium, assembly GCA_046706585.1. Classification (GTDB taxonomy): domain Bacteria; phylum Bacteroidota; class Bacteroidia; order Bacteroidales; family VadinHA17; genus JBJKPH01. Next base: position 1,232 of record JBJKPH010000491.1, read on the forward strand.
AAAGTTTCAACTTTTTGGTCTATTGATTCAATATACTCCCTGAGGGCACTGTTCTCCTGCTGCAATTGTTCGATAATTTGCTGCTGGTCCTGTATTGCTTTCAGCATTGAAACCGTAATATGGGTATAGTTTATCGTTTTATTGCCCTTCTTGTTCAAACTAATGGCATCGGGAAAAACCTGCTCCACTTCCTGCGCTATCAGTCCGGTTTGGCGGCCTGCTGTCTCAGCTCCTTTAACTCCTGATCCCGGCAACCAGTCAAATTCGACAGGTCTGAGTTGCATTACCTTGCCCAGGGTGGCCGGAAGATCGGTAATATTCTTTTTCAGTGCCCTGTCGGAGGCAACATTGAAACCTGTTGATGTAACATCACCGGCCGCCTCTACATCGGCATAAAAACTGAGATATCCCCAGTCAAATTCACCATAAACCAGGGCCTTGTCCCATGTACTACCGGCATTGTCGATATACAGTCTGTTAGATCCGGTTTCATAGGCGCCGGACTGAAATCCCAGGAAGACATTATTCTCACCTGAAACGTTCGAATAACCTGCCTGAGGACCTATCGCCACATTAAGATTTCCATCATCATTCAGGAAACCTGATTCCTGCCCGATAAAAACATTACCTATCCCGGTTAAATTATTCTGGCCCGTTGTTGTACCCATAAAAACATTATAGGCTCCTGTTGTATTATATTCTCCCGCGCTGGCTCCGATAAAAACATTGTCCTCTCCGTCTGAATTCGACCATCCCGACATCTCACCGATAAATACATTGTAATCACCAATAGTATTTTCGTGACCACTTTCAGTTCCCATGAACACATTTCCTTCGCCTGTAGTATTTGTATAGCCTGAACTCTCACCGATAAACACATTTGAACTTCCTTCGGTGTTACTGAATCCGGAAGTTGAACCCATGAAAACATTATAATTTCCTATTGTACTGCTTAAACCGGCATCAGAACCTATGTAGACGTTTGATTCTCCTGAAGTATTGCTCCATCCCGAAAGATCACCCAGGAAGACATTCCATGATCCATCAGAATTGTTGTACCCTGCTTCATCCCCCAGAATTATATTCCCGTTTCCTGATGAATTCAGATACCCCGAATTGTTCCCTACAAAAATATTCCAGTTACCGCCTTCATTGTTGTATCCTGTCTCATTCCCGATGAACACGTTATTATCGCCTGATGAATTCATTACTCCGGCCATGTATCCGAAGAATGAATTATATAATCCTGTCGATATGTTGTTTCCGCTTCCGTACCCTATAAAATAATTGTCCTCGGTAAGATGCATCAGATCCTCAGTCAGACCCTTGGTCCTCGAAAAACCACCTATTGCAAAGCCTCCCTTTGGTCCTTTTGTGGCTCCCTCGTCGACATATAACCTGATACTGTCGGGAGTAACCCTGAAAAATTCATAGGTCAGTCCCTTGGTATCATCAAAACCTCCGATAGCGAAACCTCCTTTGGGTCCTTTTGATTTTGCCTGGTTATCATCTACATAAACACGTACTCCTTCATTGTAAACAGCAAAAATTGTTTGTCCGTTCTTATTCCTGACCTCAAATAATGCTTCCTCAACAGGATTATCCTGTGCCTCCATTACTTCCAGGGATTCTAAGCTTCCGACCGATGAGGCATTCAGGGCATATGGCACAGAAAGTATCTTTGACGGTTCCATAACCTGCCATGTCCCGGCTTCTTCCTTTATGCTTGTACGGATGTATAATTCCTGTCTGCTCCAGTCAATTTTATCAAAACTGGCTGCTTCCGCAGGTACAATAGTGGCATCGGGATCTCCGACCATCAATGTAAAAAGGCCGAAATCATTAGTCTCGACAACATGCTCTTCAGCCCATATAACTAACGGACTTACTATTCCGTCAATTATTTCTATCCGAACACCCAATGTTACTCCGGAGATGATCTGCCCTGTTGAATTACGTGCAATCCCCTGATAATTGAATCCCTCCGGGACCTGACCATTCGCAATAATACCTGCGAACAACAATACTGTTAATAATACAATTCTTTTCACTATAAATAGAGTTTTGGTTTCCTGTAATATAAAATTATCCTGAATGAAACTGTATGACGCTATCAGATAAACACCTGATAAAATCAAATTTACACGCAAAAGCTATGTGAGTCAAATTTATTTTATGCCGTACCGTCCTCCCTTTATTCGTTTATTCGTTTATTCGTCTCTGAGTCTCTTAGTCTCTCAGTCCCTTAGTCTCTCAGTCTCTCAGTCCCTCAGTCTCTTCATCACCCTTTCACCCTTTCTTATATTTTGCTTGTCTGGTCTTCATTACTTTATTAAATTTATGACTATGAACAAACCACAAAACAAACCTTTAAATTATGATCAGACTTGCCTTCCGTAAATTATTCCTATTGACTTTTGCCTTTCTGTTATCTGCCTCGCTTCTCTCACAGATCCCGGAGATGAATAATATTAAGTGGAGATGTGTCGGACCCGCGCATTTCGGAGGGAGAGTTCCATGCGTTGCCGGAATACCCGGCGATTATAAGACTATCTATGTTGGTACAGCTGCCGGCGGATTATTCAAATCAGAAAACGGGGGGACAACATTCCAGTCCCTGTTCGATGGGACAAATTCACCATCGATCGGGGCAATAGCAATATCCCCTGTAAATCCTGACAGGATCTTTGTCGGAACCGGTGAAGGAGATCCCAGGAATGACATATCCTGCGGTGATGGGATATACCGCTCCGATGACGGTGGAAGAACATGGATAAATACGGGCCTTCATAATTCTGAAAGGTTTTCCGCCATAGTAATCCATCCGCAAAATCAGGATATAGTTTATGCTGCCGTCATGGGAAAGGCATGGTCTCCTTCCGAAGAAAGGGGAGTATTCAAGTCAACCAACGGCGGACAATCATGGGAAAGAGTATTATTTGTCAATAATACAACAGGATCATCTTCTATAAGCATCGATCAGGAGAATCCGGAGATCATTTATGCAGGGATGTATGATTACCTCAGGAAACCCTGGAATCTCAGGTCCGGAGGAGAAGGTAGCGGGCTGTATAAAAGCACGGATGCGGGTAAGTCATGGACCTGCCTGACAGATCCTACCTTAAAAAATGGCCTCCCGGGGAAAAAACTGCTGGGAAGGATTGATGTCGACATCTCACCTTCAAACCCTGAAATTATATACACGTTGATTGAGTCAGAGGAGGAAGGTGAACTATGGCGTTCCGGTGACGGGGGGATGACATGGGAAATGGTAAACAATGACCCGGGTATCAATAACCGTCCTTTTTACTATACAACCCTGTTCGTTAATCCGGTTGATCCTGACAATGTATGGTCTCTCGCAGGCTCTCTGAGCAATTCAGGGGATGGAGGAAGAACATTCAACAGGAATCGCGGGACCACCTTTGGTGATCATCATGCATTCTGGATCGATCCTGATGATCCTGATCACATTATTAATGGCTGCGACGGCGGAGTTTCAATATCCTATGACGGAGGGCAAAACTGGGACTACATCAATAATATACCCATGGCACAGGCTTACCATGTTGGCTATGATATGCAGATCCCCTATAATCTGTTCGCCGGTTTCCAGGATCACGAGATATGGAAAGGGCCTTCCCAGAGATGGGCCCAGTCAGGCGCTACAGGAGCCGACTGGACACGCTTAAGGGATATGGCGGATGGAATGAATGCATTTGCCCTTCCTTCAGATAATAATATTATTATATATAACGGCCATTTTGGCGATATCACCCGAACCGACCTGCGCAACCGGGAAGAAAGATTTATCCAGCCTTACCCGATAGGGCCATCCGGGACAAGTGCAGGTTATGAAGATTATCGTTTCAACTGGAATTCTCCTATTCTGGTATCATCTCATAAACCGGAGCGTCTCTATTTTGGCGGGAATGTTCTTTTCAGGTCAGATGATGTTGGAGAGAACTGGTCAGTGATAAGCCCTGATCTTACGACAAATGATCCTGAGAAGATGAAACTGAGCGGGGGGCCAATCACACCCGACAATACCAGGGCTGAATACCATTGTACAATACTATCTATCGCAGAAAGCCCTGTTGTCGGAAATTTGCTGCTTACCGGATCCGATGACGGGAAACTCTATGTAACCCATGATGGTGGTAACACATGGAATGACCTGTCGCCTGACCTTCCCGGTCCTGAGAACGGATGGATATCATCAGTAGTTGCCTCCGCAGCAGACACTAACAGGATCTATATCTGTGTCGACAATCATCGTATGGGTGATTTCGGGACCTATCTCTTCAGATCTGATGATATGGGAATGACCTGGTCGGATGTAACAGAAGGCCTGAAAAGTTATGTCCA
>JBJKPH010000492.1:0-6560 GCA_046706585.1 Bacteroidales bacterium
GCCTGAAGTATGCGGCGAAGCAGCACTGTATACCGATCCCGGAAACCCCGTGTCTGTTTGCAGTGAAATGACCCGTGTAGTGGAAAACAAAGAACTGAGAAACGGACTGATCAGTAAAGGGTTGAAAAGGAGCAGTTTCTTTTCGTGGGAAAAAAGTGCCGGTCTTCTCTGGTCATCAATAGAAAGATCTTTAAATCATAAATAAATATGTTACGATCATTTTTTAGCAGGAAACTTATTGAAGCAGGCTGTGACGAAGCCGGCAGGGGAGCACTGGCAGGACCCGTAGTGGCAGCAGTGGTGATCCTTCCCAAAAGATACAGGAACGAAATACTGAACGATTCAAAAAAACTGACCCTCGGACAGCGCGAATTCCTGAAAGTTGAGATCATGGAAAAGGCAATTGCATGGAATATCGCTATGGTCGATAACCATGAGATCGACCAGATGAACATACTCCGTGCAACCTACAAGGCAATGCACCTGGCCATCGCAGGCCTTGAAAAAAAACCCGAGTTATTGCTGGTCGACGGCAATAATTTCATACCCTTCAGGGATATCCCTTTCAAAACAATCGTTCAGGGTGATTCAAAGTTCATGTCGATAGCCGCTGCATCAGTGCTTGCAAAAACATACCGGGACGAATATATGAACACACTTCATCAGCAATTCCCCGGGTACGGGTGGGAACATAATAAGGGCTACGGGACACAGGAACACAGGGACGCCATAGCTTCGCTCGGAACAACCGATTATCACAGGAAGACCTTCAACCTTGGTGATTCGCAACTCGACCTGTTCTGAAAGGGAATAAAAGAATTAATTATATTTGACTTCATTTAAATTACAAACCTTCAATTAAGAATATTCATGAAAAGATTGTTGACACTTTTATTTGTACTGATTTTAGGACTGAAAATCAGTGCGGTACCCGACGAGGGTATGTGGTTGTTACCACTCCTCAACCAGCTGAACATGGGTAAAATGACCGAACTGGGGCTTAAGCTTTCTGCTGATGAAATATACAGCCTCAATCAACCTTCGATCAAGGATGCTATTGTGATCTTTGGCGGTGGATGTACAGGTGAAATAGTATCATCACAGGGCCTGCTCCTTACAAACCACCATTGCGGGTACTCAAGTATCCAGTCGCACAGTACTGTCGAGCACGACTACCTTGGAGACGGCTACTGGGCAGAGACAATGGCCGATGAACTTCCGAATCCAAACCTCTCGGTAACCTTCCTCGTGAGAATTGAGGATGTAACCGACCAGGTTCTGAAGAATGTAAAGGATAATATGACCGAAGAAGAAAGAGCTGATGCCATTGATAAAGTAAGAGGCGAGATATCCGAATCCGCATCCGAAGGAGGAAGATACAGGGCTACAGTATCATCGTTCTACGGAGGAAACTATTTTTACCTGCTGGTTTATGAAATATACAGGGATGTCAGGTTCGTGGGTGCTCCCCCCTCATCAATAGGTAAGTTCGGCTTCGATACCGATAACTGGGAATGGCCACGCCATACCGGCGACTTCAGTGTATTCAGGGTGTATATGAGCCCCGATGGAAAACCCGCCGGTTACTCGGAAAATAACGTGCCTCTGAAACCAAAATACCACCTGCCTGTTTCAATAAAGGGTGTTAAGGAAGGTGATTTTGCAATGATTCTGGGTTACCCTGGTGGAACAACACGGTATATGACTTCATGGGAAATTGATGAAGTGCTTAATATAACCCACCCTAACAGGATTAAGATTCGTGGGGCCAGACAGGAGATACTGATGGCTGACATGATGGCCGACCCGAAAGTGAATATCCAGTATGCATCAAAATATTCAAATTCATCGAACTACTGGAAATTTTCAATCGGACAGAAAGAAGGCCTCGAAAGACTAAATGTAAAGGCTGATAAACAGGAGCTTGAAAAGAGATTCACTTCATGGGTAAGCAAAAATAAATCAAGACAAAAGAAATACGGCGAAGCACTTGATCTTATCAGGACATCGGTAGAGTCAAGAGCTGAGTATCTGAATGCACTGCAATACCTGTCAGAGTGCCTGCGTAACGGGACCGAACTTCCGGGATTGGCCGTGAATGCCTCTGCCCTGCTTAACGCACTCGTTGAAGGTGATGAGCAGGGTATCAGCCGGGCTAAACAAAGACTATTATCCAGGGCAGAAGGTTTTTACAAGGACTACAATGCCCCTACCGATCTGAAGGCAACAAAAGCAATGATACAGATGTTCATGGATGATATCGACAGCCGGTTCTATCCTGGTTTCGTCTCAATCATTCAGAATGATTTCAGTGGAGATGTCGGCAGATTTGTTGATGAGATGTTCAGTAAATCGGTGTTCACAACACCTGACAAGCTGGATAAATTCCTGCAAAACCCCGATGCAGCTACCATCGAAAACGATTATGCATTTATTGTAGGGGCAGGAACCATGATGAAAATGATGGAAGTCCAGCAGGCAATGTCTGAATCAAATGCCAACCTGGCAAAAGGTCAGAGATTATATATTGCCGGACTGATGGAAATGGACCCCGGAATGGTTCAGTATCCTGATGCTAACTTTACAATGAGACTTACCTATGGATCGGTTCTGGAATATGAACCCAGGGATGCCGTTATTTATAAGTACTATACAACACTCGACGGCGTGATGGAAAAATACAAGCCGGGTGATTATGAATTTGATGTCCCGCAGCACCTGATAGACCTCTATAAAGAGAAAAAATATGGAAGGTATGCAGCCCCCGAAGGTTACCTGCCTGTTTGCTTCCTTTCAAATACCGACATAACAGGAGGTAATTCAGGAAGCCCGGTGATAAATGCCAACGGTGAACTTATCGGACTTGCATTCGACGGTAACTGGGAAGCAATGAGCGGCGACATAGCTTTTGAGCCCGAATTGCAGAGATGCATTGCTGTTGATGTAAGATATGTCCTTTGGATAATGGATATTTATGCCGGAGCAACACGGCTTATTGATGAAATGGATATCAGGGACTAGATATGAATTTTATCATTTGTCAGATCTTTGCCGCCTCCATGGTCATACTGGCTTTTGCAGATAATTGGGGATACCTTACGGGTATCCGGATTATCAAAGCAAAAGCAGGCGATACGGAGGCGGCAATGACTGACTCTGCTCTCACGGCCCTCCTTTCTGATACCGGAATCATTTTACATGCCAATGCCGGATAGCATTATCATGTATACCGATGGAGCCGCGAGCGGTAATCCCGGTCCGGGCGGATACGGGGTGTTACTCCTTTCAGGCAGGCACAGGAAAGAACTGTCGGGAGGATTCCGGCTTACAACCAACAACAGGATGGAACTGCTGGCAGTGATAAAAGGGCTGGATGCCCTTAAGTATGATAACTCACTGGTAACTATCTATACCGACTCAAAATATGTTGCCGAAGCGGTTAGCAGGGGATGGGTTTTCGGCTGGGAGAAAAAAGGATTCAAAAAGAAAAAAAATGCCGATCTGTGGAAGAAATTTCTTGTTCTTTACAGAAAACACCGGGTAAATTTCAAATGGATTGAGGGCCATAAAGGCATTGAAGGAAACGAAATATGCGATCGCCTGGCAGTAAATGCCTCTATGGGAAAAGACCTGCCCCCGGACGAAGGGTACGAATCAGGAGATGAAGAGCCTTCAATCTTCTGAATCAAACGTGACGGTCCCCGGTTCGTCTGTGAAATATGCACAGAAGTACAGGTTCTGCCATCCTGAAGAAAATAATAATTGAAAATCCCCTTAAAAAATCTCATATTTGCCTTACATCCGAACCATTAATGGAAAAACTATACTCCAACCCTTCTGAATTTGACCCGGAAATTATTCTGGACCCGGATGAAAAAAATTTCATCATAAGGGGTAACAGCAGGCCGGAGAATGTAGGGGAGACATTTTCGCCGGTAGTGGATTGGCTCAACGAGTATTTCGAAAGTATTCTGAATGGAAACGGAAAGGAGTATTCCGGTGATAATCCATTTATTATGATCTTCGATTTTTACTATTTTAATTCATCAACAGTAAAATTCCTTTATGATATAACTCTCGTCCTTAAAAAATGGAAGGAGGAAGGAATACCCCTGGAAGTGGCATGGAGATATCTTGAAGAGGATGAAGACATGAGGGATGCCGGTGAAGATCTTGCCTACCTTGCAGGTCTCGACTTTACATTCATAAAAAAACAATAAGACAGATCAATGAGAGGCCAACCCGAATTGTTCAATATACTTGACTCACTCAATATTAATTTCAGTTACCGCGAACATCCGCCTGTTGCCACCATCGATGAGGCAAGAAAATACTGGAATGGTATTGATAGCGGCCACTGCAAAAATATCTTCCTAAGAAATCATAAAGGCAACAGACACTACCTGGTGATACTGGAACATTTGAGAACGCTCGACATGCACGACCTTGAACTGAGACTCAAACAGGGGAAACTCAGTTTTGCAAGTGAAAAAAGACTTAAGAGATACCTTGGACTGCTACCCGGATCGGTATCTCCTTTCGGGCTCATTAATGATACCGATAATCATGTGCACCTCTTTATTGATGAAAAACTGCTCCTCTTTGAAAGGCTGTCGTTCCACCCAAATGTAAATACAGCCTCTTTAGTTATCTCTCTCGACGATTTTATCAAGTTTCTTAAGTACACGGACAACAGTTACGAATTCCTTAAGCTTTACGACGACTGAGCAAATGGTTCTGCTTCTGGTAATTAGCAGAACAAAATCATTCCGCCACATTATCAGTTTCTGAAAAACTCTGATTTCCCTGCAACATCATGGGATGATATTCGTCATTAGATAACTAACCCTAGAATTCAAAAAATGATAAAGAACCTGACACTAACTTTGCTGTTAGCTTTCCTTTCGTTTACAACTCTTATGTCGCAGTGGACACACGAGCCATACTCTCCAAAAAAGATATATAACACTTACAAGATCGAATCGCCGCCTGTATACGACGGTAACCTAGATGATGAAGCCTGGCAATCAGGAGAATGGGCAGGCAATTTCACCCAGTTTCAACCCTATGCCGACCGCGCCCCTTCACAACCGACAGAGTTCAAAGTGGCTTTTGATAATATGTACCTCTATGTTGCCTTTAAGGCATACGACAGTGCCCCCGACAGTATAACCAACAGGATGAGCCGCAGGGATAATGGCGACGGCGATATGGTATATATTGTTTTCGACAGTTATCACGACCTCCGTACCGGATTCGGTTTCGGTGTGAGTTCTGCCGGAGTTAGATTTGACATGATCTACGCAAACGACGGCAATATAGAAGATATTTCATGGGACCCGATCTGGCAGGCAAAAGTCGGAATACATGACTGGGGCTGGGCAGCTGAAATGAAAATACCCTTCACACAACTGAGGTTTAAAAAAAATTCCGGTGAAGTATGGGGGATGGAGGCAGCCAGACAGATATTCAGGTATGACGAGTTGAGTATGTGGCACCCCATACCCCGCACTTCTTCGGGATTGATACATTCGTTCGGGGAAATGAACGGACTCCAGGAAGTGCAGCCAAGGAAACAGCTTGATCTGACCCCTTACGGAGTTGCAGGTTTAAATACCTATGAGGCAGAAGAGGGCAATCCCTTCCGTACGGGAAAGGATCTTATCAGCAATTTTGGTCTCGATGGTAAACTTGGAGTCACTAATAATCTTACTCTCGATTTTACCGTAAACCCCGATTTCGGCCAGGTTGAAGCCGACCCTTCGGAAGTAAACCTGACCGCCTATGAAACATACTTCGAGGAAAAAAGACCATTCTTTATCGAAGGAAGCAGCATAACAAGCTTTGGTGTTGGTCTTGGCGACGGGGAAGTGGGCAATGACAACCTGTTCTATTCAAGACGTATAGGCAGGGTGCCAAGGGGATTTCCCGAACTGAAGGATAACGAGTATTATGATATCCCAAGATTTACAAATATTATCTCAGCTGCCAAAATAACAGGGAAAACCGAAAACGGGTTGTCGGTTGGGGTTATGGAAGCCCTGACAGCCGAAATGAAAGCTGACCTTGACAGTGCAGGTGTGAAGAGACAGGAGACGATCGAACCGCTTACAAACTATGCACTCGCCAGAGTGCAGAAAGACTTTGATGAAGGAAATACAATTATTGGAGGCATGTTTACAAGCACAATAAGGAAACTGGACGGGACCGGGATGGATTACCTGCATAAGGATGCACACACCGGAGGAATAGATTTCACACAGTATTTCAAGGATAAACTTTATAGCATTAATGTTGCACTCTATGGAAGCAATGTAAGGGGATCGGCGGAGGCTATGTCCCGGACACAACGCTCCTCTGCAAGGTATTTCCAGCGACCGGACGCCGGTTATGTTGAGTACGATAGCACACTTACAGGCATGAGTGGCTGGGGTGGAAAACTTGATGTGGGTAAAATTGGAGGTAACTGGAACTGGATGTTTCTGAACATGTTAAAAAGCCCGGGACTTGAACTTACCGATATGGGCTATATGAGATCGGCTGACCAGATCCTTGATGTG
>JBJKPH010000493.1:0-3971 GCA_046706585.1 Bacteroidales bacterium
TGAGAAGTTCAGGGTATACCACCGAACTGACAATAATAAATATTAGGCTGGGGGAGATCGCTTTTGGGACCTCTCCGGGATATGCTGAGATACGAATTACTCTCCGCGCGGAAGAACAGTCGGCTATGGATAAACTTGCAGAACATGCAGAGATGCTGATCGCAGGTATCGCAAAAGGAGAGAGGCTTAAATATGGTATTGAATATTGTGAGATATTTCCTCCTACAGTGAACAACGCTGATGCGGTTAAATATATTAAAGAAGCTGTCAGGGAATGCGGACTGGCTTCAGATGTTATTGAGAAGCCTTTCAGGTGGTCTGAAGACTTCGGATATTACTCAGAGCGATACAGCACGGGATTTTTCGGACTGGGGGCAGGTATAAGGCAGATGCCGCTTCATACCCCGGGGTATAATTTCCCTGATACGATAACAGGAACGGGAATTGATATCTTTTTTTCAATCTATAAACAGTTACATCTTAATGATCAGTGAAAGTTCAATAATTACCCTGAAAAAGGGATCGGTAATAAACAATATTAACTTCCTGAAAAGGAAGATGGGTAAAAATGTCAGGATATCCTCAGTTGTCAAGGCAAACGCATATGGTCATGGTATTAAAATGATGGTGCCACTCCTGGAAGAGACCGGGATCGATCATTTCTCCGTATTCGACTATAGCGAGGCTGTGAAAGTTTCTGAAAGCCTTTCTTCAGATGCCGGCATCTGTATAATGGGATTTATCTCCGGGGAAAATCTGAAGGATGCAATTGGGCAGGGATTTGAGTTTTTCTGCTTTGATCCCGGCAGGATAAGGGATGCACTGAGATTTTCCAGGGAACTTAATAAAGTCGCAAGGATCCATCTCGAAGTGGAGACCGGAATGAACAGGACGGGAATGAGCAGGGAAGAACTTGTTGAAGCACTGCAGATTATAAGTGAAAACATGAACCACTTCGAAGTAAGAGGATTATGTACTCACCTGGCCGGGGCGGAAAGTATATCCAATCATCTCAGGATACAGAAACAGATCAGACAATACCATAAGATGTCTGAAATGGTCAGATCGGCAGGGATCGATCCGTTATACAGGCATATTGCAAATTCGGCAGCTGCATTCACCTACCCGAGAACAAGGATGGATATGGTTAGAATAGGTATTATGCAATACGGATTCTGGCCCAGTGCCGAGACGTTCATACATTATACAAGCACCAGAGCCGATAAATCTGACCCGTTAAAAAGAATTCTTGGCTGGAAAAGTACTATTATGGCTGTCAAGAAAGTGAAAACAGGAGAATTTGTTAATTATGGGATCTCATATCTGGCACAATCAGACATAGTAACAGCGGTGATACCGGTCGGTTACTCCATTGGATACAGCAGGTCTCTCAGCAACAGGGGAAGAGTTCTTATAAGGGGAAACAGGTGCAGCATTATTGGAATAGTGAATATGAATATGGTCGTAGCCGATATTACTAATGTCAGCGAAGCCAGGGTTGGTGACGAAGTGGTGATAATTGGAAGCCAGGGAGAACTTGAAATAAAGGTCAGCGCCTTCAGCGATATCAGCAACAGGCTAAACTATGAGATCCTTTCCAACCTGCCCGAGGTAATAAACCGGGTAGTTATTAAATAATATATACCTTTGCAGGATCGGTAAAATATTAACCTGGATATCCGGATAATTGGATGTTGCAATTGAGTACAATAATGAAAAGATGGGAATTACAGAAGATTTCAATGTTAATCACCCTTGCTACAGGTATTTTACTAAATTCATGTATCAAGCCGGATGAGACTCCCATAACAACACCGTGGGATCACACACTTAGCATGGGTGGCCACATGCATAAACCCGGCCTGATGGATGCACGTACAAATTGTATTGAATGTCACGGCGACGACCTCAGGGGAGGTACGTCAGGAGTATCATGCTACTACTGCCATAACCAGAAATGGAATTGATGATCCAGGTAATAGTGAATTCGCAGATTCCCCCACTGAATTGTTAGGTCCGGATCTCCGAATCCGGACCAGTAACTCTGCCAGGGAATGTCGCAGATTCGGAGATCTGCGACAACTCCTCTGTCCCGTTATAGTCGGGATTTCTAATCGCGACCTTACCATAAGTCGCAGATTCGGAGATCTGCGACAACGTGGTGAAGGAGATCTGCGACAACTCCTCTGTCCCGTACCTAAAAGTCGACCTTAGCCCCTTCACTCTTTCTTTTTGGTTTTTATCAGTATTACTCCTGATTCGGAGTTATACTCCTTAATAGCCTTATCGCCCTTAACTACTGATATGCTGAGTATGCTGTCTGGAGACAACTTCTGAAGAGCCTCTTTGTTTGAAAGCGTATCATCTATTATAACCATAATATTTGTATCATAATCTATCTTACCAGAAGTTCTGATCATAATCCTGTTACCATCTTTCTTCGCTGAAGCATCTTTTGTAGTCACGGATATTACATTCTCTGAATTGAATTTCTCCAATGCAGATTCTCCCTTGTAGACATCCACTTTCGCGATCTTGTCCGGATCCAGAAGGTCCAGTATTTCACTGTCATATTTTTTCCCGTCAATAAAAACATCTGGTTTCTCATTTTTCTTTACTTCAATAACAGTGGTTTTTCTTACTTTGAGACTATCTGTTTTGTTGGTCTCCTGGCTAATTGCCATAGATGATATAAAAAAGAGAGATGCTGCAAGTACAAATATTTTTTTCATAATGATCTTTTTAATATTGTTAATACTCTTCCGTTTCAAGATATATCGTTATTGTTTCATCTTCGTAGATTATCTCTTTGCCTGTAATTACCGGTTCTGCCGATCCAACCATGTTCAGGGCTTCCTGATACAGGGCAACCTTCCTGTTATAACTTAGCCTGGAACTATCCCATGGTTTAAGTATAGTCAGCGATATCAGGATTACAACTATTGCTGCAGAAGCAGAGACAAATGAAATTAATCTCCTTCTGCCTTCCCTGTTCCGGCCCAGGGATTCAGTTATTCTTTTTTCAAGGCCTTCGGGAGCTTCCTTCCTGTACCGGGCAGTGAATTTAAACCATTCAGCCTCAGGGTCACTGATCTCACGGTTACGCTCCCTGAGTATATTCTCTTCTTCAAGAGTACTTTTTCCCTGCCTGTATGATTCAAGCAGCTTATCTTCCCGTTGCTCTTTCATAACTGTATATTTCTGATATTTCTTTTGCCACACTCTTACGGGCTCTCGATAGGATTACCCTCAAGTATTCCGTTGTTTTACCTGTAATTACAGATATTTCATCGAATTCAAGACCGTCCAGATCACGAAGGATTATTACTTCCCTGTATTTTTCGGGGAGATTGTTGATCACCTCCTTCATGAAATTATAGTGTTCCACATCTTCATATTCCTTATTGTTGCCACTGTGATCCCTGATGTCAGTATACCCTATCTCTTCAAAAATATGTTTTCGTCGCTTTAATACATCCAGACAATGATTTTTCGCCGTTAGAAATACAAATCCCTGCAGGTTTGGGTGTGTATCAAGACTGTTCCTTCTCTTCCATAGTTTAAGCATAGTCTCCTGTACTGCATCTTCAGCCTCTCCGTTATTTCCGAGTAGCCTGGCAACCATAGGGTATATCCTGGGTGACAGTGAAACTACCTTTTCTATGAATTCATCATTTTTCATTACTATCCCTAATAACGACAAATTATGATAAATATAACATTAATGAGCACTATTTTGATATAATAGACCTTGCTTCCGGATCGTTTATATAATAATCAAGATATCTATATAATACTATATATAACTAATAATGTGTAGAATGAAAAGTAAGGAATTAAGGAAAGTAGTCGTTGTAGCAGTTGCACTCGCACTCTTTATTGCTTCGGCATGCACTAAGCTGAATAACACACCTGATTATTCACCCCCGGCTGATCATACAATAAATAACGGCGGGCACATGCATAAACCC
>JBJKPH010000494.1:0-3006 GCA_046706585.1 Bacteroidales bacterium
AGTGTTAAAATAAAGAATGTTTGCTACATTTATCATATAAACAGAAAATGGGAGACCGGAGAAACATACTTGTTATTATGATCCTGATGCTGTTGCTTTATTCCTGCGCAACAGTAAATGAGACATATGATCCCAATGACCTGTCATACCTTTACAACCCTCTGAGAAACAACTTCCACCCCTATTACAGGATATACAACACTGATGACGAAAGTTCAGAGCTGTCGATCAAATTCTTCTCAAACGACCTCTTCTTCAGCGAGGCTAATTCTGAAGGTGTTCCAAAAGCACAGCTGGTAGGAGTTTATAAACTATACAACATGTCACAGGGCAGGGTGGCAGTCGATACAGGTATGTTCAATATTACCATTAGAAAGGAGAGCGGACTCAGAACATACTTCTATTCAACACCTTTGAAGGCTGCTTCAGGATCAAAGTATGAGGTCGAACTGCTGATCAGGGATGTAATACGAAAAACCAGTATCCAGGCTCATATTCCTTTCGACAAGACAAGCAGACTGAACAGGTATAACTTCAAGGTATATGGTCATTTTGACAGAACCGAGATCTTCAACCCGGTGTTGCAGGAAAGCCAGTATATTAATCTGGAGTATCCTTCAGCACCGGTTGATACTATCTTCATAAAATATTACAAACCATTTCTCGACAACCCCTTCCCTCCATCGCTCTTGTTACCCGAGCAACAGGTAAATACAAAACCCGACCAGATAGTGGTCATACCTTATTCAGATACTCTTCCCTTAATGTTCCCCAAAAGGGGATTGTATCATGCCACCCTCGATACTACACAGGAGGAAGGGTATACATTTTTTAATTTCGGAGCCGATTTCCCGGGGATGAGAAACCCTCTTCCAATGATTGAGCCTCTTGTATACCTGTCAAGTGATGAGGAAATTGCAGAGATGATGTCGAATCCCTACCCTAAACTGGCACTCGACGACTTCTGGCTCAATATAGCGGGTAATGTTGATAAATCGAGGGAACTGATCCGCATCTACTATAACCGGGTCATGTATGCAAACCTTTATTTCACTTCTTACAGGGAAGGCTGGCGAACCGACAGGGGAATGATCTATATTATCTATGGTCCGCCCGACAAAGTCTATAAAACGATGGAAGAGGAGAAGTGGGGTTACAAGAAGACCGATGTGAAAAACGGCTGGGGTATGAGGTATAAGGTTGAAGACAGTTACGTATATTTTACTTTCAGAAAGCGTGATAATATTTTTACAGAGAATGACTATACACTGATAAGGAGCGAAAACCTGACAACCTATTGGGATGTAGCAATCAGGAGCTGGAAATCAGGTATAGTCTTCAGGCTTGATAATCCACTTGATTTCTGACAATGAATGACAATGAACTGATCTTCGGTATCAGACCGGTTATTGAAGCTATCAGGGCCGGAAAAACAATTGACCGGTTAATGGTAAAGCAGGGACTTCGCGGATCGCTCTATCACGAACTTATCGGTCTAGTAAGGGAAACAGGTATTCCTTATGCGGTGGTTCCTGCTGAGCGCCTCGACCAGGTAACAAGAAAGAATCACCAGGGAGTTATTGCATGGATCTCGGCAATTGAGTTTACCGATATTGAAAACTTCCTCCCCCAGGTATATGAAAAGGGAGAGGAACCTTTCCTGGTGATGCTTAACGGCATATCCGATGTCAGGAATTTTGGTGCGATTGCCAGAACAGCCGAATGTTTTGGTGTGCACGCCATAGTAATACCAGAAAAGGGTTCAGCCAGGATCAATGCTGATGCCATTAAAACATCGGCCGGAGCTCTCCACAGGATTCCTGTATGTCGCGTTAAATCGCCGGTAAGAACGATAGAGTTCCTCAGAAACTCAGGCTTAAATATCTTTGCTGCTTCAGAAAAATCATTCGGTCAGGCTGAAAGTGAAAACCTCGGAGGTCCTGCAATTCTGATATTGGGAGCTGAAGACAGGGGTGTCAGCCCTGAACTGCTGGCTCTTGCCGATAAAACGGTGTCGATACCTATGGCAGGCAGTATAGAATCACTGAACGTATCAGTAGCTGCCGGCATTCTTCTTTACGAAATATCAAGACAGAGAAGAAAGACTAGCTTATAGTTTTTCTGATCCTCTGGTCGAGCTGGCCCTGGTCGTTAGTGAATGAAGCCAGACCACCAAGATTCAGAAGTGTATCGGGTGCGATCAGACCCTTTTTTATCTTATCCAGCCATTTGGCATGCACCGGTATCTTTCCGTCACCTGACAGTACCTCATATTCGCTATCTGTAAGCACAGGAAACATATCACCGTAACCTGCGTCGGCCAGTTTTTTCTCTATTATTTCCGGTGACCCCGGCATATTCCTGCCTATATCCCCGGCAATCTTTTCCATATCTTCCTTAACCCTCCAGAACCTGAGAATACCATTTGCAATAACATCACCCTTAATTTCGGGATTGTAGTCTGTCGCCACCTGGGATGAAAAATGACCGCCCAGCTTTAACCTTCCGGTTGCAGCAACCTTGGGTGGTATAGTCATAACATCAGTCCCTGCAAGCGATTCAAGCTGGTCATGGCTCCTTAAGCTTGCAGCGATCAGTTTTGTATTGTACCCGTTATCGTTAACAATGGCTGTAATGAGGCGCTGGGTCCTAATAACGGTCTTTTCACCTACCCAGTTTCCGTTACCCAGATTATTGTCGGCGATATAGGCACCTATCCTTCCCATGAATACGTTAAGGTAATCAGGCCGGGCCACGTGAACGGTAAGTACATTCTGCCTGGCACTGAACCCAAGGGTAAAATTGATCCTTACTCCTCTCTCCTTTAACAAGCGTGCACCAATGAGTCCTGCAGATGTATAGGGCACCTTAATAATAAAATGATCGGGGCATATCGAGTTATATCTCAGACCATAGTGAACGATCGAATCAATATCGTGAGCCGTATCGGTATGCAGTTCCACACTCACATCGACGCCAAACCTTTTCACGATCCTCAGCGCATGC
>JBJKPH010000495.1:0-2369 GCA_046706585.1 Bacteroidales bacterium
CCAGAATATTTCAGGTCGCAGGAAAATAAGCCTTAAAGTCGATGACAAGATGAGTGGCATAAAAGATTACCAGGTACTGATCGACGGTAACTGGATGTTGTTCAGGTGGGATCCAAGGGACAAGAGCATAACATTCACACCCGATGAGTTAAGATTGAAAAGCAGATCACAGCATCTGCTCGAAGTGACGGTGACAGACAACAGGGGGAACACTACCCGCCGTGAATACAACTTTTTCTGGTAATACCTATTCCCAGAGAACATAGGGGTATATGCCGCCCCTGGTCATCTGCTCCAGGTTTTCAACAACGTATGGCCTGTCCTCGCGATAAGTAACACCAAACCATTTAGCATTGGTATGCAGTATCTTTATCGACAGATGCCCTTTCTTTATGTAGACGTCCATTGATGTGGGGATATCCAGTTCTGACGAGGGATTATCCTTGTTCCTTTCAATAAAATTTATGAATTCCTCTTCCAGAAAGGTGAACACCGAAGGTTTGAATCCCCAAAGGTTCATTGAAACTGTCTCATCACCTGTAAATATCAGCTCCGATCCGTCGGGTCCGGGTGCAAAGATCCTATCATTTCTTTTTTCGATCTTTCTGGTCTCAACGATATTAACCAGCATATTTTCATTATCTATCCGGCAAACACCCCTATTTACATGACCATGATCTGAAAGAGTATTCTTCATTCCATAACCAACAATGCAGTAATTTACCGGATCACTGTCATTGACCAGGAAGTCGTGCAGTATGCGAAAAGAATCAACACCATAGTAATCATCAGAATTTATCACACCGAAAGGTTCATTTATCTTATCCCTCGCAACCAGTATAGCATGGCTCGTACCCCATGGTTTAGTCCTTTCCTGCGAAGGTTTCAAACCTGCCGGCAGATCTTCGAGCTCCTGAAAAACGTAATCAATATCTACTTTCCCTGACAACGGTTTTACAAAGGTGTTGATGAACTGCTCCTCTATATCCCGCCTTATCACAAAAAGGATCTTCCCGAATCCTGTCCGTACGGCATCGAAAATTGAATAATCGATTATCGTCTGGCCCCCGGGTCCTACCCCGTCGAGTTGCTTATTACCGCCGTACCTGCTGCCCATTCCTGCAGCCAGTACCAATAATGTTGGTTTCATAATATTCCGGATATTTGAGGGCAAAATTACAAAAATTTATTGACTGCATTTTGCCGGGAATAAATTAAGGCTAAATGATCAGCTGATCGTGAAGACAACAAGGTATCACTTAATGCATGATTCACGGATAGTGTCACCTCAGAAATAAGGTCAATTAAAAAAGCTGCTATCCTTTCTATAATTAAAAACAATTTGTATATTTGCGCCCGGATTTAGAGGCTCTAACAGGTAAAACACAGAGTAAGATGAACTTGATGAATGTTGTAGACAGAGAATATGCTGTTGAGAATGATTTCCCATCATTCAGTTCCGGCGATACAATCACCGTAAGTTACAGGATAGCTGAAGGAAACAAGGAAAGAATACAGCAGTTTCGCGGCGTTGTAATACAGAAAAAAGGAAGCGGTCACACCAGGACCTTTACGGTAAGGAAAATGTCGGGCAGTGTTGGCGTAGAGAGGATTTTTCCTTATGCATCACCCTTTATTGATTCAATCGAGGTAAACAAACATGGTAAGGTGCGTCGTGCCAGGATATTTTACTTCAGGGGACGTACCGGGAAAAGAGCACGTATCAAGGAAAGAAAATACTGATATAAAAGCCCGCTTCGGAAGCGGGCTTTTTTCTTATATTCCTGGCTGGCCGGCTATATTTTTCCCAGAAGTTCATCAGCTTTCTTTTGTGCCTCCACGACAATTTTATCTGCCCTGGCAGATGCTTCATCCTCAATCTGTTTTGCCCTTTTATCAGCTTCTTTTACCAGAGCATCAGCAGCCCTTGATGCAGCAGCTTTTGCAATCGGACCCTTATTCTCTGCCTCAGTGATCAGTTTCTGTGCATTTGTACGGGCTTCACTACGTACCGATTCTGCAGCCTTTGCGGCCTCATCCTTCACATTTTGCGCCTGTGCTTCAGCTTCCTTAATTAACCTGTCGGCTTCAGCCCTGGCCTCTTCAGAAACATTTTCCTTTGTCTCCTCAACAACTTTGCTAACCTCAGTTGAGATCACCTCCTTTGCTGTCTCTTTTATTCCACCCGTTACATCTGTTCTTGCTAGAGATGGTGATATCTTTGGTTCGGTTACTGTTCCTGAGACTCCGACATTAATCCTAATTACCTCGGGTTGCTGGTAAGGAATACCCATGAGTGTCGCTCTTGCGATCAGACCGGTTAGCATAGTCTTCATCGCACCGGGAAGATCGGCCGAAGGGATCTCGGT
>JBJKPH010000496.1:0-7953 GCA_046706585.1 Bacteroidales bacterium
TTGTCAGGCAGATCCCTCAGTCTTTTTGACAGGAACCCTGTCAAAAAGACTGAGGGATCTGCCTGACAACCGTGCATACATCTTTCCAGATATTGATCTTTCCTCCGGCAGAGATCACACGTATATATATTATATATATGCCTTCATCTGTCAGATGCCCGTAATCATCGGTTCCGTCCCATGAAACAGAATCGTCGTACCCCGATGTATAATTTTCAATAAGCCTCCTCACGGGATATCCACGGTCATCATAAATCATAACCGTAACACTATTCCCCAGGTCGTTGAAAGAGAATTGTATTCTCAGAATATCCTCAAAACCGTCATTATCGGGAGATATCTTTCTGGATGAGAGGGCAAAGGAATTGGTTTCGGGAACAAAATAATCACTCGCAGAATTCTGCATTCCCGGAGTTGCCCAGCCGGAGAGAGCAGAAGCCGAGTGCCAGTTCCCGGGATCGTTAGCCGGCATTAACGGGCTGATCCGCTCGAGTGATACTCCCTGAGGTGATGAAATAAGATCAAAGTGCATCCCGGCAGAATAATGAAACCTGTCGATAAGATCAAGATTCCTGTTATAGAGGCAGAGTTCACCTTCATCATCAGGCATTACCGGCATGTATCCGGGCTCAAAAATATTTTCCTGCACAGAAAACGGATATCTCGTGAGAAGCAATTCTTTGTTATCGGTAATCACAAAATATTCTCCCGGGAGAATACACCTTCCTGCCTCTGATAGCCAGCCAGGCTTACCTGTATCACCTGTTTCCGAATTGACCAGTAAACAGAACAGAGAGGCTGCATCCAGGATCCTGTCAGAGACATTGTAAAACTCGATGAATTCTGCCTCCCATGGCAGCGGATCAAAAAGAACTTCATTAAAAACCAGATCGCCGCCGATCGCTTTTTCCGGTAAACCGAACATATACCAGTTACTTTCAGGAGGGTTGCCTGCCCCATCAGTGATCCCGGCCGGAAGATTTAGCGAATAGATTGTCCCGGGAAGGAGTGGATCGCTTATCAATATATCGTAACTTTTCAGGAGCCTGCCGGTCGGAATAAATCCTCTGACCCATACCTCCTCTCCCCCTGTTACTGAAGGAAGATCATCCCCCTGAATAACTGTCTCGCTGAAAATAATGTTTATGGTAGTGTCGTTTACCGGAAAAACATTTCTGACAACGGGCCGGACAATATCCGGGTTGCTGCATCTGACAGAGTTCACTTTTCCGGGTGTACCTCCGGCAGAATTATTACTGTATGCCCAGTTGTTGGTCCCTGAAAAAGGAAAATTACTGTCCCTTATTTCGTAGGACCAGCCTCCCTGCGATTTCAGTGAAGAATTCGACCATGCCGGTCCGTATTCAACACCATGGATCAGATTTGAAGCAGAGTCGGTAATAATAATTATATCCGCTTCATTTTTTAATGGTCCGAACGACCTCACCGGTATTGTTTTGCCGAATTGTGCAAACAACAGCGAATCATTATCATTACATACTATTGCATATTCTTGTGGCAGGATAGTTCCTCCTTCCGGGGAAAAAACATCATCTCCGACAGAGAGCATCAGGGCAGAGATGTCGAACGAGTAATCCGTACGGTTGAAGACTTCGATATATTCAGACGGAGGAAGCTCGACTGCCGGATCAGGATCGGCCATGATCTCCGAAATAATAACATCCCCGAATTCGGGATATGCCAGTAGTATATCAGTGAATGTTAAAGATGCCCGGTTACCCGCAATATCGCAGATATCAATTGCTGTCACAGACCAGGTGGTTTTGTTTTCGAAAGGTTCATCAAAGATCAACTTCATCATGTCCTGTGAAAGAGGTTCGATTAAAACAGGGACCCTGTCCCCCGGCTCAGCGACAAAGTCTTCAGGTAACAGATTGTCTGTGTTCAATGGCTCCGAGAATCCGATCTCGATTGCCGACCTTCCTGTGAATTTTGCTGACTTAACCGACGGGGGTTCGGTATCCACGACAAAAATGCCGGTTATGCAAAAATCATCAAGCCATATCATCCTGTCGCGTGTCGATGTATAACAGTAATAAATACCCGAATATGATATCCCGAACAGGTTTTCCCGGAAACCCGAAGCTGAATTCATTACTTCACCATTACTGTTCAGCATTTCTGTCTGCCAGCCGCCCCCGGCGCTTCTGGTAACTGATACATATACAGCCGAATCGGTCCCTATATCGAGTTGCCAGTTGATGCCGGTGTTAACAACCGGGGTCAACTCTCCTTTTATTGATATCCATAGCCTGAGAGTATCATCATAACCCCTGATATTCACTCCAAGCACATAGCCGGACACATCCGAACCCGGGGCCATCGATGCAGGCGGACTATCGGACATCAGGTACACACCCCACCTGTTGGATGAAGAAGGGTCGCAGCCATACCTCAGCCTGAAGCGCCAGTTTACATCACCAAGTTCGGGACTTAATCCCGATATCGGGATCGCAGCCATATCCTCTCCCTGTACATTATTATCAAAAATATGATGGAGCGATAAGTTGCCACTGACTGGATCTTCGGCATCGGCGTCCCACCGTCCGGGCAGATTGAAATACCAGCCGGTTGGGAGTCCGTTTTCGAAATCATCACACACCTGTGCGTGCAATGCCACGGGCAACAATAATAATAGTAACATCGGTTTTTTCATGCAGCGAACAATAAATAATCTGCTAAACAGCTATCTTTGGCAGATATTTATTAAATCATTTTCAATTTCAGTAAAATATTCCAATTATCAAAAATGAAAGAGCCAAAAGTTGCAGTTATTGGTGCTACAGGAATGGTAGGGCAGGCAATGCTGAAAGTTCTTGATGAAAGATCTTTCCCCTTGTCTGAATTAATACCTGCTGCCTCAAGCAGGTCGGTCGGGAAGAAGATCCTTTTCAGGGGGAAGAAATGCACTGTGGTAGGTGTGCAGCAGGCTGTTGATTCCAGACCCGACTTTGCAATCTTCTCTGCGGGGGGTGATGCATCGCTTGAATGGGCTCCCAGATTTGCTGAAAACGGCACCATAGTGATCGATAATTCTTCGGCATGGAGAATGGATCCCGAAGTACCGCTGGTAGTACCGGAGATCAATTCCCACGTTATTAAAAGCACAGACAGGATAATTGCCAATCCCAATTGCTCAACCATCCAGATGCTTATAGCACTTGCTCCCCTGCATCGTGAGTACAGGATAAAGAGGATTGTAGTATCGACCTACCAATCGGTAACCGGAACCGGTGTCAGGGCTTTGCGCCAGCTCGAGGAAGAAGCAATCGGAGTGGAAGGAGAGAAAGCATACCCGCACAGGATATTCAACAATTGCATACCACACTGCGATGTCTTCCTCGATAACGGTTATACCAAAGAAGAGATGAAGCTTGTTAACGAGACAAGGAAGATACTTGAAGCGCCAGAAATACAGGTATCACCTACAGCAGTAAGGGTACCGGTATCAGGTGGTCATTCCGAATCGGTAAATGTTGAGTTTGAGAGTGATTTTGACAACGACAGGGTTATTGAACTCCTTTCGTCATTCCCGGGCGTGGTTGTTTCGGATGATCCCTCAAACAATATCTATCCTATGCCTGTTGAAGCACACGGGAGTGATAATGTATTCGTCGGAAGGATAAGAAGGGATAATTCGCAACCGAACACGCTCAATCTGTGGGTTGTAGCAGACAATATAAGGAAAGGTGCCGCTACAAATGCAATACAGATAGCGGAATATATACTGGAGAAATATAAATAATCTGTTGGTCGCTATCTCCAACTGTTTGTTGGTCGCGATCTCCGAATCGCGACCATTAAGGCAGGGTGAGAATGTCGCAGATTCGGAGATCTGCGACTAACGGAATTTCGTTGCAGTTCTATACGGATATCTTTTCTCCTGAAGCCTTTTCACCATTGAGTAGAGTAATTTCCTGAACTCATCGATATTTGATCTTTCCCTGGCAGAAATAAAAATGGTGTTGGCATCCCTGTTCGAAGCCATCCATGTTTTCCTGAGATCTTCAAGAGAGAGGTTCTCTTTTTCAACCGGTGACAGGTCATCATCATCCTTCCCTGTAAAAGTATAGGCATCGATCTTGTTAAAGACCATTACTGTA
Source organism: Bacteroidales bacterium (assembly GCA_046706585.1). Taxonomy (GTDB): domain Bacteria; phylum Bacteroidota; class Bacteroidia; order Bacteroidales; family VadinHA17; genus JBJKPH01. The sequence goes on from JBJKPH010000496.1 coordinate 4,125, forward strand.
TCCTTGTTATTGGCATTTATTTCCTTCAGGGTTTCATTTACCACAGCTATCTGTTCCTCGAAATTAGGATGAGAGATATCGACTACATGGCAAAGGATATCGGCTTCTCTTACCTCATCGAGGGTTGACTTGAATGATTCAACCAGGTTATGAGGCAGTTTCCTGATAAATCCGACCGTATCGGAAAGGAGGAAAGGAAGGTTTTCGACTACTACTTTCCTGACAGTTGTATCGAGTGTTGCAAACAGTTTATTTTCGGCGAACAGGTCTGACTTGCTCAGCATGTTCATAATAGTCGACTTGCCCACGTTGGTATAGCCCACCAGAGCCACCTGGATCATTTTCCCGCGATTCTTACGCTGGGTACCCATCTGCCTGTCGATCTTCTCAAGTTGCACCTTTAGCCGGGCAATTTTATCCCTGATTATTCTCCGGTCGGTTTCAATTTCCGTTTCACCGGGTCCTCTCAGGCCTATTCCCCCTCTCTGTCTCTCAAGGTGAGTCCACATACCTGTAAGGCGTGGAAGCAGGTACTGGTATTGAGCCAGCTCTACCTGTACCTTGGCATGGGCGGTCCTTGCCCTTCCTGCAAAAATATCAAGTATCAGGTTCGTCCGGTCAAGTATCCTGCAATTGAGTATCTTCTCGATATTCCTTATCTGACTTGGGGTCAGTTCATCATCGAAAATAACAAGATCTATATCGTTTCCCTTTACAAAAGCTTCAATTTGCTCCATTTTCCCTTTCCCCACGAATGTTTTCGGGTTTGGGGAGTCCTGCTTTTGTGAAAAACGGGCTACAGGAGATGCACCTGCCGTTTCAACAAGGAAGGCAAGTTCATCGAGGTATTCGTGTGTCTCTCTTTCGCTTTGTCCCTGAGGGGTAATACCTACGAGAACAGCTGATTCTGTTCTGCGGGCCGTTTCAATCATATCTCCCATCCATTCACCTGGTTAACGACCACCAAAATTATCAGATATAAAATTTCTGTTTTTCTAATACAGGGTGTCTTTTTCTACTGGATATACTGTCTGTTTCGAAGCACCGCATCCCTGATACCTGCTTTTAGCGCCTCACTGCATTGCAGAACCATCTCAAAGTCAGTAGGGAAAGGCAGCGGTTCAGAGTTTATTTTTGCCTTGTCGGCCGGCGACAAAGCTTCGAGGTCACCTATTGCCCTTGCAGATGAATGATCGAAGTACGAGTCGGCAAGCAACGGATCCTTCTTAAGTTGTTTCGGCGGATTGGCTACCAGTACTTCTACATCGGCATCTATATGGCATTCTTTATGCTGTACCGATTCTATAAGGGCACACTGCACGCTTTTATATTTTTTGACTTTGATATCATTCCCGACAGAATCTTTCATCACGTTTCCGTTATTATCGAGCACATATTCGAATCCGTCCTCAATATCCCTTTTAATAAGAGTATCTCTCTCGAAAGTATTATCAGGTGATACGGCTATCTGCTTTATATTAACCGACACAAAGTAATCGAACTGTGTCTCATCGTCGAGCTGCCTTGAATAGTATTCCACCCACTCGCTGTTCAGCCGTGGAAAATCAAGCGCCAGCAGGTCTGCTTCGAACTCGGGTGTGAAATTTATCGCAGACCGGTTATCAATCATAACCAGTACCCTGCTCATTCCCTTCATCTTTGTTTCGTATATGAGATCATCAAGCCCTTCCATATCACCGGCATATTCCTTGGCACGCACAAATTCATAATATGCCTGCCTGAACCCCTCCTTAGTCTGAGAGCCCAGTAATTGCTGGCCATGAGCATAATAGAAATCAGCAGCATTCTTCTTGGCAGCTATCATGTCCTGCATATAATCGACATATGGGTAATTAATTGTTTTACCACCCAACTGTAGCGGCAGAACTGTTCTTACCTGTGATTGCCTGTCGCTCATCTTCTTATAGGTCTGATATATCTCATCCCAGTTCTCGGGCTTGCCTTCCATTTTCAGGAATCTGATCCTTTCGTTATCCTGATCAAGAGCGACCTGATAGGACCTGTCGAGTATCTCAACTGTCTTTTCATCGTTCCTGTCTTTTCTCAGTTTTTCAACTGCTTTTGATATGGCCGCATCATAATTGCCGGATTCCATCTGCTTTTTAGCCGAGCCACACCCAAACAGAACGAGTGCGGAAACAAGTGTAAGAAGTAGACTTTTCTTCATATTTCTGTTTTTTTTGAATTTTCTGTGATAAATATAAGAATTTATGGAATAATGGAGTTATGGAATAATGGAATAATGGGTGAAGAAATCAGTAACTTTCTTTCTCAACATTCCAAAATTCCAATATTAACTCATCCGCCAGGTGGCGGATTCGTCGAGCTCGCAGCACTCGTCATGCTCTGCATGACTCTCACTGCCCGGTTCCAATACCCCGGTACTCCGGTACTCAAAAAAAACGCCGGTCTCTATGACCGGCGTTCATTATAGTATCTGATAGTGATATTCTTACTGGAGCTGGAAGTTAACAGTTATTGAGAATCTTACACGTACGGGAGCCCCGCGTTGTTTTCCGGGAGTCCATTTTGGTGATTCCATAACCACTTTTTTTGCCTCATCATCCAGGGCAGGGTCGACACCACGAAGTATCTGCACATTACTTACAGAACCATCGGGTTCTACAACAAACATTATAAAGACCTTCCCCTGAATACCGTTCTCGGAAGCGATCTGAGGATATTTAACCCTTTTCTGTACCCAGTCCCTGAATTTGTTTACATCACCTCCCCTGAAGGTAGGCATGTCTTCAACAATCACGAATATCTCATCTTCCTCTGCTTCAACTTCCTCATCAAGATTGATATCGTACATCTGAATCTCATCATCAAGGCTTGTCTCGTCATCTTCGAAGAGTATTTCATTATCGATAACCACGTCATCCTCAACGATGTCGAAAATATCAGTAACCTTTGGGATATCAGGCGGGATCTCCTGTTGCTGCTGTTCCATCTCGGTAATAGGGATCATTTCTTCTTCAATTACCTGCTCATTACCGGTATCGAAAGGATTATCACCTCTTTCGCCGGAGGTCCATTCGAAAGCAATCAGGCATACCGAAAGCACGATCACCAGCCCAAGCTGGAAGAATATACCTTTACGCTTTTCAAGGTTTACTTTATCATTCTTCTTAACTTCCATTTCTCAAAATTTTAGCGGTTAAAAATAGAGATTAATTGAATCAAAGTCAAGTAATATACAATTTTCATATAAAAATTAACATTTTTTTTCCGGTTTATATATCTTTGTCCCCTCAACCGGGGATATAGCTCAGTTGGCTAGAGTGCGTGACTGGCAGTCACGAGGTCAGGGGTTCGATTCCCCTTATCTCCACCTTCGCCCTCCGAAGCTTTACGCGAAGGAGGGCTTTTTAGTTTAATACCAGAGGACCTAACATCGCTTATAGCTTCTCCGGGCTACGGTGGACGCAGTCCACAAAACTCACAAGGCCTTATTACCTGCCATATCATTTGGCACCATTTAACTGGCTTTAGTGGACACAGTCCACCTATCTCACAAATATTGATCATCCCACTCTCCCCAACCAATATTTCAAATAACACACTTCCAGTAACTATACCACAAAAAGCATGCCTTAAAACATGTTTTTTCAGCTCTGGAAATTCTGGCCTACATATTACGACTAACAGCTAACAAACGATAAACGGGGGAAATGTGCCAACCACGGGTTGCACCCGTGGCTACTTTATTTAAATCCCTCCTTATTCTAATTTGCCCCTAATAAAAACGAGCAACGTAATCATACCATTCAAATATCAAAGTTGTATTATAGTGTTGAGATAAGGC
>JBJKPH010000497.1:0-6428 GCA_046706585.1 Bacteroidales bacterium
GATGGAAGCAGAGAAACTGCAGGCAGAGATGGAGCATCATCTTAAAGAAAAGGGAATTATCTAAGAATATTTTTTTCTCTGAATGGTAAAAATAAGCTATCTTTAGAAGAGATCGCTGCATTAATAATTATTACCATGAAAGAGGAATTTCTCCATTTTATATGGAAGAACAGGCTCTTCGATAATGATTCGCTTTTTACCACAGGCGGGGAGAGTGTGAGTGTTGATGATCCCGGAACATACAACTATGATTCAGGCCCCGATTTCTTTAATTCACGAATCACTATTGGAGATACATTATGGGCAGGAAACGTGGAGATACACCTGCTGGCTTCACAGTGGAATTCCCACGGACATCAGGATGACCATGCCTATGACAATGTAATACTTCATGTTGTTGCCGAACATGATGAAGATGTGATCACCGCCGGGGGAACAAAACCCGACACAATGGTTATCAGGTGGGACGATTCGATCTACACCCTTTACGATGAATTCCTGAGAAAACCTTACATTATTGCCTGCAGGGATTATATCGGCCATGTCGATCCGTTTTTCATCAGACATTCGATCCATTCATTGGCCGTTGAAAGGCTGAAGGAGAAGAGCAAACAGGTTAAACCGGTACTGGAGGATACAGGCAATGACTGGGAAGAAACCCTTTACAGGCTTATTGCTATGTATTTCGGGATGAATGTAAATGCCGACCCCTTTTACAGGCTTGCAACAAACCTCCCGCTAAAGATACTCAGAAAGCATCTTGATAATCCGTTGCAGGTGGAAGCTCTTATGTTCGGAGAGGCAGGATTTCTCGATCGTGGATTGTTCCCCGGGGCGGCAGGTGAGGACTATTTCAATGATCTCTGCAGGGAGTTCGGTGTTCTCGGTTCCAAATATAACCTCAAACCGCTCGATGGATGGCTGTGGAAGTTCAACAGGATGCGCCCGGCAAATTTTCCAACAATAAGGATCTCACAGTTTTCATCTCTGATTGTAAATTCTGATCCACTTTTCAGCAAGATCAGGGACTCGGTAACAACAGACGGACTGAGGAGCCTCCTAAAAGCAGATATCACCAGCTACTGGCTGAACCATTATACATTTGCCAGGGAAAGCCCTGTCAGGCACAAAACAATAGGCAGGTCAATGAGCGACATACTGATAATCAATACTATCGTCCCACTTCTTTTTATGTATGGAAAGATGCATAACCAGGAGATGTATTGCGACAGGGCGATTGACCTGGCCGACAGCCTGCCTCCGGAAAATAACAGGATTATAAGAGAATGGACCATATTTGGGGTCGTGCCTTTGTCAGCATTTGAATCACAAGGACTTATAGAATTACGAAAGCGGTTTTGTAAAATAAGGAATTGCCTGAATTGCTCAATTGGAACTAAATTGATAAGTTTGGGAAAGGAAATAGAGACCGGAAAAAATCCTTTCCTGGGGGAACCATTTGTAACATAGCTATGGCCAAACCTTTTTTCGAGCATAAAACTGCACCAATGATCAGGTCGGCAATTACCGGGATCGGTCTGCTCGTTATTATTGTTGTCTTCGGCACATCAGGATACATATTCCTGGAAGGATTTCGTCCGGTTGATGCACTATACATGACCGTGATAACAATTGCCACGGTCGGATTCAGGGAAGTGGCAGAACTCAGCGATGCAGGAAAGATTTTTACAATAATCCTTATCCTGGGAAGCTTCGGAGTATTCGGGTATGTAGTTACAATGGTTACCAGGTTCGTTGTTGACGGCGTTTTTACACACTTTTATAAGGATAACAAGGTGAAAAGAAAAATTGACAAGCTAGATGATCATGTCATTGTCTGCGGTTTTGGAAGAAATGGCAGACAAACAGCCTTCGAGCTCATGGAACATGACGAGGAGTTCGTCGTGATAGAAAAAGACCCGCAGGTTCTTGAGCATCTGCGCGAGGGAACCGATTACCTTTATATAGAGGGAGATGCTACAAGTGAGGAGATCCTTACACTGGCAAATATTGAGAATGCACGGGCACTCATAACAACACTGCCGATTGATGCCGATAACCTTTTTGTCGTCCTTACGGCCAGGCAGATAAAAAACAACATCCTTATTATTAGCCGCGCCTCCGATGATAATTCCGATATAAAACTTAAAAGGGCAGGGGCCAATAATGTGATCATGCCCGATAAGATCGGTGGAACACGGATGGCCAGGCTTGTTCTCGATCCTGATGTGGTGGAGTTTCTTGACCATGTACTGATGCAGCCTCCCGGGTCAGGGGTAAGGATCGAAGAACTGTCATGCGGACATATTGCAGAATGTTTTGAGGGCAAGACAATAAGAGACCTGGACGTGCATAACCGCACGGGAGCCAACATAATAGGACTGAAGAACAGTATGAAGGAATACCTCTTAAACCCCCCTGCCGGGACTGTGCTCTCAACCCACGACCAGCTTTTCATCCTCGGTACGGGAAGCGAGATAAGTGCACTCCGTGAACTTATCGAGAACGGTTATTGAAATAGCCTGGTTGCAACTGCGGTTTATGCCTTTTCTTAACACCCTGACCTGAATCCCGGAAGCCTGATTCCCATTTTCTTATCCGTCGTTTTGACGAATGTCATATAATTTTTGACGAATATTTCTTTTCGGGCTTATGTTAACGCAACCCAATGCATGATTTTTGCGTCCTTTTGATAAAGGATAAGCATTGAATATTTTTTAGTCTATGTTTGAGTATTTTGAGAAAAAAGTTTTATCTTTGCGAACCAAATTCAGAGAGGTAATTTTAAGGAGTAACAATATTTTTTTAACAGACATGTATTTAACGACCGAGAAGAAACAGGAATTGTTCAAAACATACGGATCATCAGAGCTTGACACAGGTGCTGCTGAAGGTCAGATAGCGCTTTTCTCCTACAGGATAGCTCATCTTACCGAGCATCTGAAGATCAACAAGAAGGATTACAGTACCCAGAGAGCCCTGATAAAGCTTGTCGGGAAAAGACGCAGGCTCCTTGATTACCTTAAAGCGAAAGATATCAACAGATATCGTGAGATCATAAAAGCACTTAAGCTACGTAAATAAAAGAAAATCGAAAAGGCAATTCATGAATTGCCTTTTTTCATTATTATTTGCGTAATTTTGTGACTTCAATAACAAAAAAATCATGTACAAAGTAATTGAGAAAACGATTGACCTCGGTGATGGCCGGTCAATAACAATTGAAACAGGAAAACTTGCAAAGCAGGCAGACGGATCTGTTGTTGTAAAGATGGGCAAGACAATGTTGCTTGCTACCGTGGTTTCAGCAAAGGAAGCCAAAGAAGATGTGGATTTTATGCCTTTATCAGTTGAATATAAAGAGAAATATGCTTCACTTGGGCGTTTCCCCGGGGGATTTATGAAAAGGGAAGCAAGACCCTCCGACTATGAGATACTTATAGCAAGGCTGGTTGACAGGGCTTTAAGGCCTCTGTTCCCTGAAGATTACCATGCCGAAACTTTTGTAACCATCAACCTGATATCAGCCGACAGGGATGTTTTGCCTGATGCACTGGCCGGACTGGCTGCATCAGCTGCTCTGGCAGTTTCTGATATTCCTTTCCATGGGCCCATATCTGAGGTAAGAGTAGGCAGGATTGATGGAAAGTTTGTTATTAATCCAACAATAACTGAATTGAAGAGCGCCGACCTGGACATTATCGTGGGTGCAACCTACGATAACATTCTGATGGTTGAGGGAGAAATGAAAGAGGTGTCGGAAGCAGAACTGCTTGATGCAATGAAATTTGCACACGATGAAATCAAGAAGCATTGCAAGGTACAGATCGAGCTTACCGGGATGGCCGGAAAGACAGAAAAAAGAGAATATTCGCATGAAGAGAATGACGAAGATCTCAGGAAGAAGGTGTGGGATGAGACTTATGATAAATGTTACAACGTTGCAAAGTCGGTGATTGCCGATAAGCATCTGAGGAGCGAATCGTTCGAAGCAGTAAAAGAAGAATTCCTCGGACAATTCAGCGATGAGGATGAGGTGAACGGAAAACTGGTTGATAAATACTACCACGATGTACACAAGGAGGCTTCCCGAAGGCTGGTACTTGATGATAAGATAAGGCTTGACGGCAGGAAGACAGATGAGATACGTCCTATATGGTGTGAGATCGACCCTCTGCCTTCGGCTCACGGATCATCAATCTTTACCAGGGGTGAGACACAGTCACTTACGACGGTTACCCTTGGTACAAAACTCGATGAGAAAATTATTGATGAAGTAATTATGCAGGGTACTGAGAAGTTTACTCTTCATTATAACTTCCCACCGTTCTCGACGGGCGATGCCAGACCTGCCAGAGGGATAAGCCGCCGCGAGATAGGACATGGAAACCTTGCCCACAGGGCTTTGAAAAATATGCTTCCCCCAGATGAGGATAATCCTTATGCAATAAGGGTAGTTTCTGATATCCTCGAATCAAACGGTTCATCTTCAATGGCAACAGTTTGTGCCGGCACTCTTGCCCTAATGGATGCAGGTATACAGATCCGGAAGCCTGTTTCAGGTATTGCCATGGGATTGATTACCGACACCAGGTCAGATAAATATGCTATCCTGTCTGATATTCTCGGCGATGAGGATCACCTGGGTGATATGGATTTTAAAGTTACAGGAACCAGGGACGGTATTACAGCAACCCAGATGGATATCAAGGTTGACGGACTATCTTATGAAGTGCTGGCTAATGCGCTTGAACAGGCCAGGGCCGGAAGAATGCACATTCTCGACAAGATAGAGGAAACAATTCCTGAACCAAGGCCTGAACTGAAACCGCATGCACCACGAATAGAGAAAATAATTATTGCCAAGGATATGATAGGTGCGGTTATTGGCCCGGGCGGAAAAGTGATACAGGAGATACAGAGCGATACAGGAACAACTATTGTGGTTGAAGAGATCGACGGGATGGGTGTTGTTCACATTTTTGGCGAAAACAAGGAAAGCATAACACGCGCTTTTGAAAGAGTAAGCAGGATAGTTGAAGTACCTGAGCTCGGAAAGGTGTACAAAGGGAAAGTGAAATCAGTTGTCACATTCGGCGCTTTCATTGAAATACTCCCCGGGAAGGAAGGCCTGCTCCATATTTCCGAGATCGAATGGCGTAAGATAGCTACTGTCGATGAGATCCTGAAAGAGGGTGATGAAGTGGAAGTAAAGCTTATAGATATTGACCCCAAAACATCGAAACTGAAGCTGTCGAGGAAGGTGCTGCTTCCGAAGCCGCCCAGGGAAGAGAGGCCTGAAGGTGACGGACCACGCCCTGAAAGAAAATACAATGACAGGAACAGGGGTGACAGACAACATGGTGACAGGCACCATGGCGACCGTCATCGCGATGACAGGAACAAACCGAAGGATTAATACTTCAGAAAATATCAGTTGATCACCAGGTCATGGAAGGACGATCGACCGAAAGCCCGGATTCCGGGCTTTTTCATTTATGCCCATTCTCTCAACACCTCTATGCCGATTAAGGAATATTATATATTTTTACCTGCACCATATTCTGACCAATGAACAGCAGATACAAGTATATAGTAATAGAAGGTAATATAGGTGCAGGGAAGACCAGTCTTGCCACAAAAATTGCCGGACAGTTCGATGCCAGACTGCTGCTGGAAAGATTTGCCGACAATCCTTTCCTTCCTAAGTTCTATAATAATCCTGCACGTTACTCATTCCCTCTTGAGCTGTCATTTCTGGCCGACCGGTACCGCCAGTTGAAAGATGAGATAGGCACTCTCGACATGTTCAGCCCTTTTACAATAGCCGATTACTATTTCATGAAATCACTTGTTTTTGCCTCATCAACACTGGAGGAAGATGAATATAACCTGTACAGGCAGATATTTCATATAATTCATAGTACCCTTCCAAAACCCGATCTTTATGTATACCTCCACCTCGATCCTTCACGACTGCTTGATAACATTGCCTCAAGAGGCAGGGATTATGAACGATCGATCACCAGGGAATACCTCGAAACAATACAGGAAAGCTATTTTACCTATTTCAGGCAGAATCCTCAACATACATACCTGGTTATAGATACGAATAATATCGATTTTGTCAATAATGAAGATGATTATGATCTGATTATTAACGAGATATTTGAGAAGGAACATCAAAAGGGTATCAACAGGGTCTTTTTGGAATAATTTTGAATTTTGTACGGATTCTTTTCGTTTTTTTTTTTAGATTTGCACTAGTAATTAAGAATATAACAAGATTCAGAATTAAATAATTAATATTTGTTTACCATGAAAAAAATCAGAAGCTATTTTATTCTCGTAATGGCTGCTGCAGTTCTTTCTAGTTGCAGTGGTTTGAATAAGATGAAGAAAAACGCCGGACAGGTCAGGTATGATGT
>JBJKPH010000498.1:0-1868 GCA_046706585.1 Bacteroidales bacterium
GAAAAGCATATTACAAGGGCGAATTGCTCAGTGGCAGGGAAGCAATGGATGCAGCCGGAATAAAGATTCCCGGCCTGCAGGCAAGGGACGGGCTGGCAGCCATTAACGGTTCGAATCTGCTTACGGCCATGAGCGCCATATGGCTTGTTGATGCCAACAGGTGGCTAAAACAGGCGGAGATAGCAACTTCGATGTCGCTCGAGGCTCTTAAGGCCAATATGAAGCCTTACACTCCGCTGCTGCACGAAGTAAGGGGATTCAAAGGTGCCGTAAGAAGTGCAAACGCAATAAACAAGTGCGTGTCAGGCGGTGACCTGGCAGAAGGAAGGGTCACGTGCAAGGTTCAGGATGCCTATTCAATGCGATCGACGCCGCAGGTAATAGGGGCAGCACATGATGCGCTTGCATATGCACGTTCACAGGTTGAGATCGAATTGAACGGTGTGGGAGATAATCCTATCTTTTTCCCCGACAGGAACCTTCAGCTTTCCGGCGCCAACTTCCAGGGCACACCTGTTTCGGTTCCAATGGATATGGCCGGTGCCTGCATTACCATGGTATGCGTAATGTCTGAACGAAGAATGAACAGGCTGAACAACCCGGCACTGAGCGTAGGCTTACCTGCCTTCCTGACCAAGGGAGCAGGAATGTTCTCTGGCCTTATGCTGAGTCAATATACTGCTGATATGCAGATAGTTGAACAAAGAATCCTTTCTATGCCGGCATCTATACAGTCGATTCCTGCGGCAGCCGACCAGGAAGATTTTGTTTCGATGGGAATGAATACTGCCATTAAAAATTTCCAGATCCTTGACAATGCATATGGTGTACTGGGTATTGAATTCATGGCTGCAGCCCAGGCGCTCGATTTCCGCAAGGAGGAATATAGTTTCGGCAAGGGAGTACAGAAAGCCAAAGAAGTGGTAAGGAAATATGTTGATTTCCTGGATATCGACAGGCCTTTATATCCCGATCACACTACAATGAAAGGACTCGTTAAGTCGTGTGAGATACTTGAGGAGGTTGAAAAGGTAGTGGGGAGTCTGGAGTAAAAAAGAAAAATGTTATGGTCGGGATTGCAAATCCCGACCAACATCAAGATTCGGTTAAAAGTAGTTAGTATACTTTGACCAGAGTTCATCACCGAGGAGCCAGTACCGGTCGACGGCTTTTTGTGCCATATCAACCGAATATTTTGTAAGAGCTTCCTTTGCTGCTCCGGGATCTTTCCTGTAGAGATCAACCATCTTTTGTTCGAAGGCATCCTGGCCGGCAAAGGCTTTATCCTCCATCTCCTTCCACACTGCTTCTGTATCCTTGCTCATCTGCTGATACCTCATGCTGCATAACTGGCTTACCCTTCTGAAGGCCCACCATGCACAATCGCGCCTGAATTTTTCTCTTCCGTCGACCATATAGGAATCCGGCATCCTGCTTATACCGCAATAGAAAGGGACATGAGGTGTTGTACACGGATTATCATAACCCAGCCATACGACACCTCCAACAGGATCAGGCAACCAGTTCCTCGACTGGGTCACCTGCACGTATGTTGCCCTGGCGCATGCAATAGTGCGCTCAGAGGGTACTTTAAGCAGTTGCATTATCTCCTGGTTCATAAAAGGTGTGGCAACAGGGCTTTTACCATATTCACCTCTCCTGTCTCTCGTCACCAGTGATGCTGTCATATCAAAGGGTGTATCCTGATAATAGTTACGGAATATCTCAAGCACATCGGCGACCGAGAGTTTTCTTTCGGCCTTAACTGACATGGGATAGTTTTCAGCAAACGGATCGAGATTCAGCGAAGGGGCTACGAGGCTAAGCACACGCCATTCACGTCTTCGCGATCCCATGCTGTTACGGCT
>JBJKPH010000499.1:0-4539 GCA_046706585.1 Bacteroidales bacterium
TCGACCCTCAATCTCAGCGGCCGGAAGAATCCGTTGAGACTATAAGCGCCTCAACAGTTCGGTCCGGTTTTGTTAAGCCACCTGTCTGATTTTGACATAAACCTTGAGTTTGATATTGAATTTATCCCGCTAAAGGGAGACGATCCTGAAATGATCATGGATAACGGCAGGGTGACGGTTACATCAATACCCCTGAAACACCGGGTGCCTTCTTTTGGATTTCTTTTCAGTGAAAAGGAGAGGGATAAGAATATCATTAAGGAGAAGATAAGAGAGTATGATATTCCTCTTTCGGCAATACCTCTGATAAAGAAGGGTGACGATCTGGTAATGTCCGATGGCCGTGTAATACCTAACAGCGAGCTTACGATAGAACCGCCGGTCACCAGATCGTATGCCTATTGCAGCGACACTGCCTACTTCACACGACTGGCTGAATTGGTAAAAGGTGTAGACCTGTTGTACCACGAGGCCACATTTGCATCGGCCCTTACACAACTGGCACATATGACCGGTCACAGCACCTCAACGGAGGCTGCCACTGTGGCACGCGATTCAGGTGCAGGGAGGCTGGTGATAGGTCATTTCTCGGCAAGGTACAAGGAACCTGACATACTTCTTTCAGAGGCCAGAGCGATCTTTCCTGATACGATTGCTGCTGAAGACGGGCTGACTATATCGATCTGAAGGGTGAAACCGAAATAAAAAGAATAGCTATCTTTGGTATCTTTAACAAACCATATAATTTTCGGTAAGTGCAGGAAAAAATAGTGATACTCGATTTCGGGTCACAGTATACGCAACTGATAGCCCGGCGCATAAGGGAACTGAATGTTTATTGCGAGATATTTCCCTTTAATAATTTTCCTGAACCTGATGAAAATGTTAAAGGTGTAATCCTTTCTGGCAGCCCCTATTCGGTAAGAGATAAGGATTCACCTGTTCCTGTTCTGGACAGGGTCAAGGGAATTAAACCCCTTCTTGGCGTATGCTTTGGGGCACAGTACCTGGCCCATAATTGGGGTGGCGAAGTATTGCCTTCGAATACAAGGGAATACGGCAGGGCAAATATGGTGTTTGTTGATGACTCGAACCCACTTCTCAGGGGAGTGACCAGAGGTACTCAGGTATGGATGTCGCATGGCGATACTATAGCCAGGATACCATCCGGTTTCAATATTATAGGCTCAACAGCTGACGTAAAGGTCGGGGCCTACCAGATCAATGGTGAACAGACATGGGGAATTCAGTTCCATCCCGAAGTGTATCATACAGTTGAAGGTATGAAAATGCTTGAGAACTTTGTGATAAACATTTGCGGATGTGCAGGCACATGGACTCCCGATTCGTTCATTGGATCGACAGTTGAAATGCTTCGTAATAAGCTTGGTGACGATAAGGTAGTGCTGGGCCTTTCGGGCGGAGTCGATTCATCAGTGGCCGCTTTCCTGCTGAACAAGGCAATAGGGAAAAACCTGAACTGTATTTTCGTTGATAACGGATTGCTCAGGAAAAATGAATTTGAAAATGTCCTGGAGTCCTATAAGGGACTTGGACTTAATGTTACAGGTGTTGATGCCTCCGAAAGATTTCTTGGTGAACTGGAGGGTGTTAAGGATCCGGAGAGGAAAAGAAAAACTATCGGCCGGATATTTATCGAGGTTTTTGATGAGGAAGCCGGCAAGGTACGTGATGTGAAATGGCTGGCACAGGGTACGATCTACCCCGATGTTATTGAATCGGTATCGGTAAATGGTCCTTCGGCCACAATTAAGTCCCACCATAACGTTGGCGGACTGCCGGATAAAATGGATCTTAAAGTAATAGAACCTCTGAAACTGTTATTCAAGGATGAGGTAAGAAAGGTTGGTAAGGCACTGGGCATGCCAGGCTCACTTATCTCACGGCACCCTTTCCCGGGACCTGGTCTTGCAATAAGGATCCTCGGTGAGATAACACGTGAGAAGATAAAGATACTACAGGAAGCAGACGATATTTTTATTAAAGGATTAAAGAAGAACGATCTTTATGACAAGGTATGGCAGGCTGCCGTGATACTGCTGCCGGTTCAGTCGGTTGGTGTAATGGGTGACGAAAGAACATATGAGAATGCGGTTGTATTAAGGGCGGTCGGATCAACAGATGGTATGACAGCCGACTGGTCACATCTTCCGTACGAGTTCCTCGGACAAATATCAAACGAGATAATCAACAGGGTAAAAGGGATAAACAGGGTTGTTTTTGATATCAGTTCAAAACCTCCGGCAACAATCGAGTGGGAGTGATCACCAAAGCAAATAAAAAGTAAAATTATGATAAAACGTAAAGCAGAAATATTATTGTTGTTCCTGTTAACAGCATGGAGCAGTAGTTACGGTCAGCAGATATTCAGCGAACAGACACTGAAATTCGGCAGGGCGCTGGCATTGGTTGAGGCATTTTATGTAGACAGTACTGATGCTGAAAAACTGACTGAGAAGGCGATAGTGGAGATGCTTCAGTCGCTGGATCCTCATTCTGTTTATCTTACCAGGGAGGAGACAGAGGAGAGTAACGAGACCCTTAACGGGAACTTCGAGGGGATTGGTATACAGTTCAATATCCTTTATGACTCAATTATTGTGATATCACCCATTCCGGGCGGACCATCGGAGGCAGTAGGGCTGAGAGCAGGTGACCGAATAGTTGGAATAAGCGGTGAGAGTGTGGCCGGAATAGGAATTACAACCAACGGAGTGCGGAAAAGGCTCCTGGGAGATAAGGGTACAAAAGTGGAGATATCTGTGTTCAGGAGAGGTGAAAAGAACCTTCTTGATTTCACTATTACACGCGATAAGATACCGGTTAACAGTCTGGATGCTGCATATATGCTGGACGATAATACAGGGTTTATCAAACTGAACAGGTTCGCTGCAACCTCGGCTGACGAATTCGATGCCGCAGTTGCATCCCTGAAGAGGTCGGGAATGAATAACCTTGTACTCGATCTGCGCAATAATACAGGAGGGTATCTGGATGCAGCCATAAAAATTACTGATAAGTTCTTTGACGAAAAGCGTCTTCTTGTATACCTTGAAGGATTGCATACATCACGGCAGAACTATTATAGTGAAAAGGGTGGCGGACTTTCAGATGCCAGGATAGTGGTGCTGGTAGATGAAGGATCGGCCTCGGCAAGCGAAATCCTGTCAGGGGCATTACAGGATTGGGACAGGGGAGTGATTCTGGGAAGGCGTACTTTTGGAAAGGGATTGGTTCAGAATGGATTCGGTTTTCCTGATGGCTCTATGATGCGCCTGACGATAGCCAGGTATTTTACACCCACGGGGAGGCTTATACAGAGACCTTATAATGATGGTGTCGATAAATATATTTCCGATTACCTGAAGAGATACACCGATGGCGAGCTGATGTCGGCCGATAGTATCCACTTCCCCGATTCACTAAAATATTCAACGCTAATTAACGGACGAACGGTTTATGGTGGGGGAGGAATTATGCCTGATGTCTTTCTGCCAGTCGATACAACAGGATTTTCACCATATTACAGTCAGCTGGTGAGAAAGAATGTAATAACAGAATTTTCTCTCGATTATACCGACAGACACAGAAATGACCTGGAAAGAAAGTACCGCACTTTCGATCAGTTTAAAAGTGATTTTGCTTTCTCAGAAAAAGATAAGAAAGACTTTATTCAAAGGGCTGCAGGCCTTGGTGTTGATTTCAGCCAGGCGCAGTATGATCTATCCGAAGAGCTTATTTTTAAAATATTGAAGGGATTGGTTGCCAGGGATATATGGGATATGTCAGAATATTACCAGGTAGTATATGAGGATGATCCTGCAATAATTAAGGCAAAAAATATCATTGCCGATACTCAAAACTACAACAGGTTGCTGGGTGTAAAATCGAATTAACAGGGCATATGGAGTTTATAGCACGAACCTTTTTCGGCCTGGAGGATGTATTAAAGGCTGAGATTGAAGAACTCGGGGCACCTGGTATTAAAGTGCTCAACAGGGCTGTAAGGTTTGAAGGCGATCTCGGTTTAATGTACAGGTGCAACTACAACCTGCGGACAGCCCTGTCGGTGCTGAGGATCCTGCACAAATTCAGGATCAATGGTCCGGCTGACCTGAAAAGCCAGGCCGACCAGTTGCCATGGGAGGATTATATGGCACTCAGGCAGACTTTTTCGGTGGTTCCTGTGATCCATTCATCACTTTTTAAACATACCGGGTACCCGGCTCTGGTGCTGAAAGATGCAATTGTCGACAGGTTCAGGTCGAAATACGGAAGGCGACCCTCGGTGAATACCGCTGATCCGGATATAATATTTAACCTGCATATTAGTGACAGGGAGGTAACTGTTTCAGCCGATTCATCAGGAGCACCTCTTTTCAAGAGGGGATACCGAATATCGGGAGGACAGGCCCCGCTAAATGAGGTACTTGCTGCCGGCATACTCAAACTGACCGGATGGTCTCCTGATAGAAGACTTATCGATCCTATGTGCGGATCAGGTACAATATCGATTGA
>JBJKPH010000500.1:0-5109 GCA_046706585.1 Bacteroidales bacterium
ACTCACGGGAGGGGAAAGAGATCTGCGACTAACTATACCCCGTTGGTCCGGATTTGACTCGTAGAGTTGGTTGTGATTTGTAATCGCGACCCGTGCAACTCATCTAGCTCGAAACATTTCAAGTTTCTCAGTTAGTTACCTGCAACAAATATTAGATCCTCTTTACCTGCTCAAGATATTTTGACCTGATAAGGGCAAGCTTATCCACAGATCTCTTAACATCGTATATCCTTACGAAATCGAGTACCCCGGTACAATCGTACATCGTAGCCAGCGCCGCATCAAACGTTATACCCTCGGTGTTGTTTTTGATATGCATTGTAATTGATTCAAAGGTTGGCCACCTTAGGTGAACGTTTGTCTGAATGTATGCAAAGGAGGGATTATCGCTATCAATGAAAATGCCGTCATCAACCTCTTCGGTGTTAAAATACTTGGTAATCTTTATCACACCATAGAAGGCTGATACCTTCTGCCTGGGCATAAACTCAATATTTTCTTTCCGAAAAGCAGAAATAAGTTCAGCCAGAAGAGTGTGAGAGATATACCGTATCCTGATCACCGGATAATTCTTGTTGCCGAATGAGATATTTCCCGGTACCCCGTCAAAAGAGTGTTTGAAAGATTTCTTTACCGATTTGATCGATCTTATTATCTTATCGTCGTTATAGTGGTGCCTTGTAACAAAAAAAATTGACCTGGCATTGTCACTTTCAGGGACGGTTGTGCCGTAATATCCTGCATACGGACGTTCCGTTTCAAGTACAAGTGCAGGACTGTCACTTATATGTTCGGCAACTGACAGCCTTTCCTTCTTGGTAACTGTCCCCAGCGAGTTTAAAATCCTGTTTGCCATAAGCTTGAATTTGGGTTAAAAATTATTTTCTGTTGGTCTTATAGTATAAACAATGATGAGGCTGAAAATGTTCTTATAGCTCCCCTTTGCCTTACGCCTGCGCCCTACCAGTCAAGAATCACCTTGCCGCAGTTACCCTCTTCCATTGCATCGAACCCTTTCTGAAATTCTTCAATGGGGAAATGATGAGTAATTACAGGATCAAGGTTTATTCCACCTATGATCATCTGTTCCATCTTATACCATGTCTCCCACATTTCGCGTCCGTATATGCCTTTCAGAGTTATGGCCTTGAAGATAATTTCGCTCCAGGGCACCATGAAGTCAGACGGTAGAATTCCCAGAAGCGATATGGAGGAGCCGTTGTACATACTGCCTATCATTTCGATGAATGCTTTGGGCGATCCCGACATTTCAAGACCGACATCAAATCCTCTCATTCCGAGTTCGCTGACAACATCGGATATTTTCTCTCCCTTTGACGGATTAACGACCATGGTGGCACCCATTTTACGGGCAAGATCAAGTCTGTAATCGCTCAGGTCGCTAGCAACAATGTACCTGGCACCTGCAAATTTTGCAATGGCTACTGCCATGCTTCCGATAAGACCCGATCCGGTGATAAGGACATCCTCACCCAGCAGCGGAAATGACAGAGCCGTATGGGTAGCATTACCAAACGGATCCATTATCGCTGCCCAGTCATCCGGTATCCTGTTATCAAGGGGTATCACGTTTTCTTCAGGTACTTTTACGAATTCGGCAAACGATCCGTCGATATTCACTCCTATTCCCACAGTATTTTCACATACATGCTTCTTTCCCCTTCTGCAATTCCTGCAATGTCCGCAGGCCAGGTGCCCCTCACCCGTAACCCTGTCGCCGACTTTAATATTTCTTACTCCCCTGCCAACAGATTCAACGTAACCCATGTATTCATGGCCGATGGTCATACCAATCCTGATCGTTTTTGATGCCCATTCGTCCCAGAGGTAAATATGAAGGTCGGTTCCACATATTGCCGATTTCTTCACCTTGATTATTACATCGTTAATGCCGGGTTCGGGGACAGGAACTTCTTCCATCCAGAGGCCCTTACCGGGCTTCGATTTTACAAGGGCTTTCATCTTTTTCATATCAGGTTGTATGTTTGATTTTTTTCCACTCTATAAAATACAAAATTAATTCAAAAAATGCTGACTTTTGTTATGGTAATGATGTTATGACAGTTTGCTTATCTTTGCAACCGATACCAAAATATTTGCCTGTATGAGTTCTGAAATACGCGTTAGGTTTGCTCCCAGTCCCACGGGTCCTCTTCACATCGGTGGTGTCAGGACTGCTCTGTATAACTATCTTTTTGCCAGGAAACACGGGGGTACCTTCATCCTGAGGATCGAAGATACCGACCAGACACGTTACGTTGAGGGGGCAGAGAAATATATTATTGATACTTTTGACTGGTGCGGGATAACGATTGATGAAGGGGTCAGGGAAGGAGGTCCTTATGCACCATACAGGCAGAGCGAGAGAAAAGATATCTACAGTAAATTTGCTGAAGAACTGGTGGCCAAAGGGATGGCCTACTATGCCTTCGATACTCCGGAAGAGCTTGATGCCCTCAGGCAGAGCCATGAAAAGGAGGGCAGGACATTCATTTATAATTCCATCACCCGTGGTTCATTAAAAAACTCCCTTTCATTGCCGGAGAACGAATGGAAGGAAATGATCGCATCGGGAGTTCCTGCTGTGATCAGGTTTATGGTGCCGGTGGATACCAAAATACCAATGAAAGATATCATCAGGGGTGATATGGAAGTGCATAGTTCAACGCTTGACGACAAGGTCCTTTTTAAAGCCGACGGCATGCCCACCTATCACCTGGCAAATGTGGTTGATGATCACCTGATGAAGATATCTCATGTCATCAGAGGGGAGGAGTGGTTGCCATCCCTTCCTCTACATGTTATGTTATACAGGGCTTTTGGATGGAACGAACCGGAATTTGCCCACCTGCCACTGTTGCTGAAGCCGGCAGGGAAGGGGAAACTGAGTAAACGCGACGGTGATAAAATGGGATTTCCCGTGTTCCCGCTCTACTGGCCCTGCGGAGAGACAGCAAGGGGTTACCGCGAAGACGGGTACTTCCCCGATGCCTTTATAAACATGCTTGCTCTGCTCGGCTGGAATCCGGGAACAGGGCAGGAGATATTCAGCATGGAACAACTGGCTGAAAGCTTTACTCTTGATCGTGTGGGGAAATCAGGCTCACAGTTCGATCCCGAAAAGGCCCGTTGGTTCAACCACCAGTATATGCAGGAAAAACCAGTGGAGGAGATAGCCGGTTTGTTCGCTGAAATACTTGCAGGTAAAGGCAAGGGAAAGGATGTTCCCTTTGAAAAACTGGTTGACCTGACGGGAATGGTTCGTGAAAGAGCAAACCTGCTTCCCGACCTGTGGGAACAGGCTGACTATTTCTTTGAAGCCCCTGATAACTACGATCCGGCGGTGGTGAAGAAGAGATGGAAGGAAAATACCCCCGGAATGATGGAAGAACTGGCCGGACTACTGTCAAGTACCGATGATTTCAGCTCTGCAAAACTGGAAGAAAAGGTCAAGGCATGGATCACGGAGAAAGGATATGGTATGGGCGAAGTAATGAATGTACTCAGATTACTGATTGTAGGAGCATCCAGAGGCCCACACCTGTTTGATATACTTTCATGGATAGGCCGGGATGAGACGGTTAACAGGATAAGAAACGGATTGTTGAACATTAAATAATACCAGCTGTGAACATTCCCGAAACGGATGATTTCATTAATGTACATGACCACGGAGCAGTAAATGAACCGGGTGTATTCACCATCGACAATATCATGGTGCATGAGGGTCGTGAACCATCGAGATCCACCGGGATAACCTATTCGGTGGGAGCCCATCCATGGTACCTCGATGAAGAAAATGTATCGCGACTGCTTCTGAAGGTAAAGGATTTTTCCCGGCACCTGAATGTAGTGGCAATCGGTGAGTCGGGTTTCGACAGGCTCAGGGGACCTGATCAAAAACTACAGTTGCAGTCGTTCAACTACCATGCCCGTCTGGCCGAAGAGGTTGGTAAGCCGCTGTTTGTTCATTGTGTCAGGGCGTGGGATGATATTGTTTCTGAGCATAAGTCTATTCATCCTTCAGTGCCCTGGATAGTTCATGGCTTCAGGGGGAAACCCGAGCTGGCAAAGCAATTGATTGACAGAGGATTTTACCTTTCGGCATGGGTCGAATGGGCGATAAGACCTGAATCTTCAGAGACTTTGAAGACTATTCCGGTTGACAGGCTGTTTCTTGAAACCGATGGGTTTGATATAAGCATAAAACCTGTTTACGAAGTTGTTGCAGGTCACATTGGAACTGATACGGAAACCCTCAGAAAGAAAATGCTGGAGAATTACATGAGGGTGTTTTCCTTCTTCAGTTAGTGGCAGATTTCTAATCTGCCACATAGGCGAAGAAAGTAATAAGTCGCAGATTCGGAGATCTGCGACCAACGTAACTCTGCCCGTTAGTGGCAGATTTGACTCGTATAGTTGGACGTGATTGACTCCCTTCGTTATGGTCGGGATTTGAAATCCCGACCAAAAAAGATTTATTATGGAAAACTGGTTATCACGTACAGAACTTCTTTTCGGTACCGGCAGGGTTGAAAAGCTTAATAAGTCAAGCGTGCTGGTGGTAGGCCTGGGGGGTGTTGGAGGCGCTGCTGCCGAGATGATATGCCGTTCAGGGGTTGGCAGGATGACCATTATCGATGGCGATGTTGTGCAGGTAACCAATCTCAACAGGCAGATCCCTGCGCTTACAAGCACTATCGGTTTATCAAAAGCAGAAACATTAGGGAACAGGTTGCTCGATATCAATCCCGGTCTTAAGCTGACAGTTATCTCCGAGTTTATCAGGGATGACAGGATGATAGAAATTCTTGAAAAGGGATTCGATTATGTTGTTGACGCAATTGACACTCTGTCACCTAAGATCTTCCTTATCTACCATTCCGTTTCAATGCATATGCCAATAGTCAGTTCGATGGGAGCAGGGGGGAAAAGTGATCCCACACTCATCAGGATCGCAGATATCTCTGAAACATATAACTGCAGGCTGGCAAGAATTCTGCGAAAGAGGTTGCACAGACTGGGTGTCAGGGATGGATTCAAAGCTGTATTCTCACCCGAGGAAGTAAGTGCAGAGAGTGTTGTAAA
>JBJKPH010000501.1:0-3406 GCA_046706585.1 Bacteroidales bacterium
ATCCATGAACTATAACATCAATAAGGGGATCTTCATAAAAATTGAATTTCTGGGCAACAAAATAAAGCATCAATGCTGATGCTATCCCCAGCACACTTAATGAGATTATCGTAACCAGTACAGTTGAACTCATTTAATATATTTTTTTTATTGTGAACGAAAATCTTTTCCTGATCTTTTCTCTTGACAGGTAAACAACGATGTAGTATGGAACGAGTGATAAGAGTGAGACCAGGCCTGCTGTAAGTTCGGGAACTGAAAGTGAGGTTAGCAGCACCAGCAGGAAAAGTACTACCAGAAAAGGTAAAAGGTACCCGATAAACAGTGCCCTGAAGCCAAGACTACTTTCCATTACCACCATTACCTTATCCCCGGTCTTAACATCTCCGCTATTCAGTACCTGTATAACTTTTTCTTCGTTTTCCGACACCTCACACACTCCTGAAGAGGCGCAACCGACACATGATGGGTGGGAGACAATTCTTACATTAACGTACTTGCCTTCAATGGATTGCACTGTGCCAGAATGCTCAATTGTGTCGGTACTGCTCATAAATCCCTGGGATTCGGTAATGATGCGCAAAATTATAATTCGAGTTTGGATTTCTTATGTTGAAAATCAGTTTTTAAAATAGGAATTAGTTATTTAGGATGATTTTAAATAAGGATCCCTAATTAGATTTCCATGCAGTTAACTGATATTCGACCAGTCGAAGTCGTTAACAGTTTGTTTATCAAGTTCTCTCCTGAATATCCTGTTTTTTTCATTATTCAGGGATGGGTCGGTGTCAATGATCTCCCCGGCTATTCTTCTTACATATTCCAGTAACTGGCCGTCTTTTCCGAGGTCTGCAATCTTAAGGCTGAATCCTACACCGCTCTGCTGGGTTCCTTCAATATCGCCCGGACCCCTTATCTTCAGGTCAGCTTCTGCTATCTCGAACCCGTCGGTTGTTGATACCATAATATCGATCCTCCTGCCCGCTTCGTTATTCAGTTTATCAGCACTCATCAGGATACAGTATGATCTTGATGCCCCGCGGCCAACCCTTCCCCGTAACTGGTGGAGCTGAGACAGGCCAAAGCGCTCGGCACTTTCGATCACCATAACCGAAGCATTGGGTATGTCCACTCCAACTTCAATTACAGTGGTGGCAACAAGGATATTTGTTTTACCCTCTTTGAAGTATCTCATTGACAGTTCTTTCTCGCGACTTTTCATTTTACCGTGTACTACCGAGATAGCATATCCGGGTGGAGGAAACGCCCTTGTGATCGCCTCGACCCCGTCCTCGAGATCTTTATAGTCCATTTTTTCAGATTCCCTGATGAGGGGATATACAATATAAATTTGTCTGCCTGCCTTAATCTGTTCTTTCATGAACCCGAACACTTTAAGCCTGGCCGAGTCGGTATAATGAAGTGTTTTGACAGGCACCCTTCCCGGAGGCAGTTCATCAATGACCGATATATCAAGATCGCCGTAAAGAGTCATGGCCAGTGTTCTGGGGATAGGTGTGGCAGTCATAACGAGGACATGGGGTGGTTCGTGAGTTTTCTGCCACAGCCTGGCTCTCTGGGCCACTCCGAACCTGTGCTGTTCATCTATAATAACCAGTCCTAGCTTGCTGAAGTTCACCGTATCCTCAATGAGGGCATGAGTGCCTACCAGGATATCAAGTTCACCTCCCGAAAGTGTTTCTGAGATAATATTACGTTCTGCCCTGCCGGATGATCCGGTGAGCAGCTTAACATTCACGTCTATCCCTTCGAGAAATTTTGAAATAGTATTGAAATGCTGTTGTGCCAGTATCTCTGTAGGTGCCATTATGCAGGCCTGATACCCGTTATCAACAGCTATCAGCATACTCATAAGGGCAACCAGTGTTTTACCACTTCCCACGTCTCCCTGGAGCAGACGGTTCATCTGTTTACCCGATCCCAGATCGCGGCGAATCTCCTTTATTACTCTTTTCTGGGCTCTGGTGAGTTCAAAATGCAGGTTAGAGTGGTAAAAGCTGTTGAAGCTATCTCCGACAACAGGGAAGGTCAGGCCCCTGAATTTACCCGAACGCTTTGCCTTAAACCTGAACAGGTTCATCTGGATATAAAAAAGTTCTTCAAACTTTAACCTGTATCTGGCTTTTTCCAGATTCCTGTTGTTGTTTGGAAAATGGATTGTAAAGAGTGCATCATGAAGGTTCATCAGCTTGTACTTTTCCGTAAACCATGCAGGAAGGGTCTCACCGATCCTGAGACTTGCCTGCGAGAACAGATTGCTGAGCAGCTTATTGAATGTACGCGAGGAAATATAGTTGTTCCTGAGTTTCTCTGTTGAGCTGTACTGTGCCTGTACTCCTGATACAATCTTCCTGTCAGCTGCAGAAGGATCCTCTATTTCGGGGTGTACGATATTCAACATCTCGTTAAAGATCCCCGGCCTGCCGAATACAATATATTCCTTATTGATCTTATAGGTGTCGGTAATCCATTTCAATCCCTTGAACCATACAAGTTTGATGCTCCCGGTGCCATCGGTAAAAAGAGCAGTAAGTCTTTTTGATCTTCCGCCTCCTTCTGTATAGAATCCCTCTATAACACCCTTCACCTGCACGGTTGTCATACCGCTGTCAATCTCATTTATGGTATAGAATTTTGACCTGTCGATATATTTGTATGGAAAGAAATATATCAGGTCCCGCAAGGTTTTTATACCAAGCTCCTTTTCCAGAAGTTCAGCCCTTCTGGGACCAACTCCTGTCAGATATGTTATTTCAGTGTCAAGCCTGTCTTGCATGCTGGATATGATTTCCAACTTTTCCTTTAACCGTTTTCTAAAATACTTATTTTTGAAAAGTCAACCTAATATAAGGATACCGATTATAATGAGTATTGTAAAAGCCGGTAAAACTATCAGTTATTTCCTTTTCTCGCGTCACCGCAAAGGTCATGGCATTCACAGCCCGTATCTTTTTTCAATAATTGATGAGGTTTTTCAGAATAAAAATGTTGTTCCGGTTGTCTCTAGAATAGATGATATCCGGAAAGAACTCAGGTGTGACGACCGGATAATTGAAGTTAATGACCTGGGTGCAGGTTCTTTGATAAACAGGGGTAAATTCAGGAAGGTGTCTGCAATAGCACGTACGGCTCCGGTATCGGTAAAATACGGACGGCTGCTTGCTTCGTTCGCTTCATGGTGTAACGGCAGACCGGTTATTGAACTGGGAACTTCGCTTGGAATAAGTACTTTATACCTTGCACTGGGTGGTATGGATTCAACCGTATTTACTATAGAGGGATGCACCAATACGGCGGCAATAGCTTCTGAAACGTTCAGCAGGGAAGGAGTAACTAATATAAAGCAGTATACCGGTGATTTCGGGGAGATGCTGGAGGAAGTGGT